>JBAZHB010000098.1:0-5139 GCA_041652535.1 Candidatus Babeliales bacterium | reverse complement strand
CGCGAGCATCTTTTTCTGGAAAACTGCGGAAGGCACAGGCGACACCGTGATTAGCGCGGTAACTTTAGAGTTGGCGTTCGGCGTCTGCGGGGCAACCCTTACCGAAGTCATCCGCCACGCATTCAACGGCATTGCCCGCTCGGCTGGCACACTAAAGCGGATTGGAAGCGGCACAATTGATTTCAGCGACGGCGCGGACGTGGTCAACAACCTCGTGGCGCAGACTTACGCGGCAGCCAACGCGACTGACACTCAAATCGGTGCGGTAGCCAACGGTGCAATAGTTGCGGTGAGCGGCGAAACATGTGTTGCGCTCAGCGTCAGTGAAGCCACAGACCTTGCCTACATAGAAAACTTTGGGATTTTCCTAAAGGAAAACTAATCTTTTAAAATCCCCTTTTTTAGTCATCAATGTTGGCTCAAAGCCTCTGTAAACCTTGAACCCTCATAGCCCCCTCGTAATTAAACACTCTCCTAATCCTCAAAAGGGTACCCAAGGGCAGAAAGGTTTTGAGTCAAATCCTTTTTTTGTTAACGCAACAAGTAAACAATCTTAATTAATTAATTAAACGATGCTTTATTAATAAAGCATACGGTTACTACTATCATCACAAGGTTGATAGGAAATAACCGTTGGGATTATTAAACGCTGATGTAACAAAAAATTACCAGTATGGCATGTTGCTTGACCTATACGAAATAGGCGGCAAGCGTCGGCGGGTTCAACCGCCGTTTAAGCCATACTGCTACAGTTTGCGCAGCGTATCCAACGGCAAACCCGTCACCAAAATTTTCCTCAGTGATTTGAAGCCACACACGGTTTGGAGATGCGAATTTAGCGATTGCGACGAACTAACGAGAAACCGCAACGCTTGGACGATTGAGGATAATTTTCCATTCAAGATGCGCATAGGCATTGATATTGGCTATCGTTTTCCAAGCGAATATCCAAAGATTTTAGCTTGGGACATTGAATCGTTTACAAGCGGGTTAACTCCTGATTGGCGCAAAGACAGGATACGAAGCATAGCCACATGGAACGGCACCGAGGGCAAATTCTTTTATGGTGACGACGAACGAAAAATCATAGAGGATTTCATTAAATACGTGCGTCAGCAAGACCCCGACGTTTTATGCGATTTCTTCGGCAGGTTCTACGACATGATGGTGTTGCAATGTCGATGTGAGGCGTTGTGCATTCCACTGGAACTTGGACGCGATGGTTCGCAACCTTACCTTCTCAAGAACGAGTTTGAACGCAAAGGCAGGGGCAAGATTGAACACACGTTCCGCATCAGAGGGCGCGTGCATTTCGATTTTAACAAGGAAACCGATGCCGATTACACGCTTACGCTTGCGGGATTAAAAAACCGTGGACTCAAAGCCGTCAGCAAACATTACGGCTACAACCCAGTAGAAATAGATTACGATAAAATGGATTCAATGACGTTTGAAGAACTGCGCGACTACAACATCAGCGACGCCTACGTTACCTATGAAGTCGGCAACGCTTATTTGCGTACATTGTGGGCGCTTACTGAACTCTTGGATATTCCTCTTGAAATGATTGTGCAACGAACGCCGTCATTCATTCCAAACGTTGTGCTTGGCAGGGAACTAAGCAAGATAGATGTTGTTAGCGACGGTTCAAACGCTGACCGTTTCCCACAGTTCTTTGCAGGCGGAAAGAAAGCTGTGCAAGGGGCAGAACCAAAATCGTTTGTTACTGGTGTATTCGCCAAACCAAAATGCAACGTAAAACACAAAGATTTCAGTAGCATGTATGTGTCGATTCTTCGTGCGTTAAACCTGTCGCCTGAAAGGATAACGCTTGTTTCAATCAATCCCTACACTGGGCAATATCATTTCAAGCCTGAAAAAGATTGTTGCATCCTTGAACTGCCTGATGAAATTAACGGACAAGTGACGATGCGGATTGACCTTTCAAAGAAGGGTGTAATGCGCAGTTTCCTCGATGAAATCGTTGAGAAACGCAAAGTTGTCAAAGCCAAGTTTGCCGAAACCAAGAATCCCAAGTATAAAAGCGACGAAACAGCCCTCAAGCTTGTCGGCAACATTTTGTGGGGCTACAATTCGATGCCCTTTGCGAAATACGGCAACGTGTTGATTGCGGTGTGTTGCACGGCTATTCCACGGTTGCTGATTAACGAAAGCATGAAACTTGAGCGCAAAGCTGGCAACCTAATCTTAGAGGTAGACACTGATGGCTATTGGTACGTGGAAAACAAGCCAGTCGAGTTCAAAGCCAGCGATGTATTGCCAGACTGTTTCGAAACCGACCTGATTACGCAGGGCGTAGACGACATCGAAGGTATCATACTGCTTGAAGACGTCAAAGGCGATCCCGCAGCCAAGTCTTACATTCTAAAAGAGGACGACGGCAAGATAACAAAACACGGTAGTTCAATCCTGTCACGGAGCATCAGTTATATTGTGGACTACTTTGTGGATGAACTTGCCGTCTGCCTCTTCAACGGCGAAGACCCGTTGCATGTGTTGCGCCGTTGGAACGCCCGCAAAATCGAGTCTTACCCGACTAAGGATTTTGTGCAGTATGTAACGTTGAGCAAACGCCCTGACGATTACGAACCGACCACCATGTACGCGGGTTTAATCAAGAAACTGCAAAGCGCCAAGATTCCCGTGCAGTGGGGCGACAAAATCAACTATGTGGTCTGTGTCAACGGCTACGTGCCAACTATCCTGCTTACCGAGCGCCACAAAGTCAATGCCCGCGCTTACCAGGAAAAGATGGCGTCTATCGCATCGAGGATTTTGCAGTTGCCCTACAAGCGAATCCTGAGTTACATGAAGGGCGACACGTTATTGGAGAGTTATTCAAATCAAGGTGATTAAATGAACAAAAATAATAGACCAATTGTTTACTATGCTCACCCATTTCTGAGTGAAACCCAAGGAATAGGTAAACTCTTCCTTTGGCAACTACAACAAAACCTTGAAGGATGGACTTGGCTTAACCCATTTGAAAGTGAATACGAGTTCCAATATTTGAGGAATCCGAAAAACATAGAGTTCGCACGTAAATTGGTTGAGCAAGATTTAGCATTAATTGATAGTGCAGACCTCGTTGTGGTTTTCTTGCCAAATATGATTGGTGATGAACCCTGCTATGGCATAGGTTCAAGCCAAGAAATATTTTACACCCGTTACTGTAAAGGCAAACCTGTCTATGCTGTAACTCCATTTGACCATGCGTGGTTCAAGGGACTTGGCGTAATCATTGAGCCTGACGTATTCTCGCTGATTAACCGTTTAAAGAGGGATTATCCGTGAGCAAAAAAATTGGCATCTGCCTCACTGGAAAGGCGGGTTCGGGCAAATCCACAATCGCCGAGCAACTCGCAAAGAATGACGGTTTCACGCGGATGTCCTTCGCGCAAAAAGTAAAGGACATCGCCCGCGACATCCTGATGCGTCCGATTGACAAGACTGATCCGCTTGACAGGGAGTTCTTGCAGAAGCTTGGCACCGACCTCGCCCGCAAGCGCGACCCCGACGTTTGGATAAAGCACTTCTTTACGGCATACGCTCAGTGGACGCGGTTCCTCAAGAATAGATTTGTGGTTGACGATTGCCGATTCAAGAATGAAGCCGACTTCCTGCGCGAACACGGTTTCGTGATAGTCCGCGTTGAAGGACGCGGCTACGACATGGGCGCACTTGGCGCGCACGCTTCTGAAACCGAGCTTGATGAGATAGGCGCGGATTTCACTGTGGACAACAGCGGCGACATTATGGATACGATGGCTCAGTTGCGGGTACAATTAAAAAAGCGGGGTGTGCAACTTTGAGCCAGATAAAGTTCAGTCGAGTCTGGGCTATGCCTAACAAGTGGACATTCCAGATTAAACCAATCAAAGAGTTGCTCAACCGCTATGTTCTTGATGGGCAAGGATGGATAGACCCGTTTGCAGGAATGAGCCAGCTTGCACAATACACCAACGACTTTAATCCAGAGATGCCAAGCGAAAGTCACCAAGACGCTATAGTATTTGTTCAATCATTCACCCAAGAAGTTAATGGTGTATTGTTTGATCCACCGTATTCGCTTCGGCAAATCAAAGAATGCTACGACGGTTTAGGCAAGGAACTGCCATTTGAAAAGACACAATCTCAATTCACCGATGTTAAAACTGAGTTGGCAACTAAAGTGAAACTTGGTGGGTTTGTGATTAGTTGTGGGTGGAACACCAATGGCTTTGGTAAGAAACGTGGATTTGAGGTTGAAGAAATTCTCATTGTTCCGCATGGCGGACACCACAATGATACGATAGTAACTGTTGAAAGGAAGGTGCGTCAATGACCGAGTTTTGCTTTTACTGTTTTGCCAACGACGGCAAGGAACTCTACAGCAAAATCATCCAGACGCTCGCGCAGTTCATGCCCGCTGATCAGTGGCGTTACAGCCTCACTAAAGTTGAGCAGGTGCAACAGGATAAGCCTTCCAAGAAAACACCCGATGCTATCCTTTGGCAAATCACTGTGGAAGTGTATCCCGAAGGCTTGAAGAACGCATTGGTTTGCGCCAAAGTGATTCATTACAATAATGGAGTAAGATAAAATGGACGTCCAATTTGAACTTGAAAAAGAATTGAAACGTTTGCAAAGCAAATACAACGAATGCCAGGAATACACTGTTGAATGGCATCCCGTCACCAAAAAAGAAATGTTGCCGTTTAACAGGATGGCTGAACTCAACGGCGAAGTAAATACTACAGAGCGCAAACTCATGATTTACTGCGTTGATTTTGAGAGTGCCATGCATACGTTACGCCATGAATTTTTTGAGGCGCAATTCAACTTGCTCGTGCAACCTTATGTGGAACTCTACAATGAAGTGCAGAAAGGCTACGAAAACGCATTCATGCGAAGCAACTACTGCCACAAAGAGTCTTTCATTGAAAAGCACGTCCAGCGCGAAGAGCGAGAAATTGCCAAAGATTCCAATCCCGATAATTCAAAAACAACCAAAAAAGAAGGTGACAAAGAATGATTGATAGAGAATACGAAAATTTGAAACGCGGAATCCAATCGATTCTTGCAAGCGCGCGCGAGGAACACGCATCGATACTGCGCAAAGAGTTCATTGCCCAGCAG
>JBAZHB010000097.1:0-5278 GCA_041652535.1 Candidatus Babeliales bacterium | reverse complement strand
ACGGACATTATTTTGTATAGGCGAAAGCCAGAAAGAAGGGAATGAACATGAATAAATATTTACAGATGAAAGACAGACACCAAAAAGAAGTTGAGGCATTTCCAATGGCCTTTGCCTTCAATGATGAACAATTTAAAGAGGGGATGGTGAAACTTGGGCTTGATGCCAATGACAAGACAAAGATTCTTAGCATCGGCGGTGGTGGGTTCATCCGTAGAACTGACGCTGACGCTTTAAGCACCATGTTTGACAGGATTCATGCCGAGGAAGCCGAAGCGAGAAAAAACGACGATTATTTGTTTCAGATGTTCGCTTATGAATTGAGTAACCACGAATATTGCTACACTTGGGACTTGACCGACACACTTAGAAGCCTAGGTCTGTCTCTTGATGAAGTTAAAAACAGCAAACAGATGAATGATGCCTTACTTAAAGCGATTGACGAAGCACGCAAGAGCGACGCCGCTTAACCACCACCATTTATAAGGAGGCAACAAAATGAAAAAGAACGAAGAGAAATTCATGAAAGACCTTTTAGGTATAGCACGGCATTGCCTTGAAATTAGACGATCAGACAATAGATCAATGAATGAGGACATATTATTAAGAAATCTTATCCTTCTTGATATCATGCCTGTCAAAGTTGCCATAGACGTTAAAAATATTAAACTTTAACCCGGCGAAATCCCTTCGGGGATCGGAGTAAATAAACGAACGAAAGGGGAATAAAATGAAAACAATGAAATGTGAAGCTTTTAAATGCTGGTGCGGGAATAAAGAAATTAAAATCATCGAATCAGTGAAAAATGATGATGGCGTGGAAATTTACAGAAAATTAGACGGTGGTGGTGCGTATATCGCAAACGAGGGATACACTGAGCACTGGAAAAATGAATCAGATATGCTTAATGAATATCCCAAAATTAAGGAAGAAAATGATTAATCCCTTCCCCGATCCCCTGAGCTATCGGGGGATTGATCGAGAGGATTAAATAAGCGAGGTGAAAAACAATGATATACGAACAGATAAAAGATAAAAACGGAAATTGTATTGCTGCGAGAAATATATTTAATGCAACACTTGCCGAATTGCTTATGTCGGCGCGCAAATGTAAAAAAGAAATTGAAAAAATTGACCGACGAGGCCGCTTTGGTTTTACTATTTATTATATTAGCGGGAAAGAAACAACCTATCAAGTTTATTATCACTAATAATTTATCTACCCGGCGAAAGCCAGAAAGAAGGAAGAAAGCCATGAAGAAAATTACAGGAGCTAAGACAAGATTAGAAAAGGCCGTGCAAGCGGAAATTAATAACCACGCGCAAGATTATAATGAAAGCGGTGCAAAGGGATTTCTTGAAGATTTGACGCAGGGTGGTTGCCAGTCTGGAATGGTCGGAAATTTGATTTATTATACTGACACGGTGAAATTTTACAAAAAACATAAAAAAGAAATCGCGGACATGCTGAAAGAAACGCTTTCCGAGACCGGCATAAAATCACCGGCGGAACTGTTTGGCGATAAATGGGACAGTGAAGACATTTTCGCCGAAGATACGACAAACCAAAATTTATTGGCATGGTTTGGGTTTGAAGAAACGGCCATAAAATTAGCAATCGATAACGGTATTGAAATTTAAAGACAAAAAAACGATTGGAGTAAATAAAATGTATATCCGTAAAACAATAGATGAGTATGAAATCCAAGGGAATTACGGGCAAGGCTTTGAATGCGTAACTACTGAGGAAACATGGAAAGCCGCACGAGAGCAGCTTAAATGCTACCGTGAGAATGAACCTCAGTATTCCCATAGGATTGTTAAAAAAAGAGTCCGAAGGGGGGCCACAAGATGACTTACGGATTAGCAGATTTAGCGGCTCCATATATCCAATACAAGGGAACATTAGGCGATTGTTTCCGGGCATCAAGAGGGCTTGGCCTTTGCGGAATTTACAAAAAAGATAAAACAGGCGCTTGGGTAACAGTTGCAAAACGATATTTTGATAATTTCACACATACCAGCAAAATTAAAAACATTTAATAGTAGGAGGCCACAAAATGAACATCCCAAAAACACCGCTTAAAATATATCAGGAAAAATTAACAAGTGAACAGACAAGCGAATTACTGCAAAAAATGGCATGGTGCAATGCGTGTGATGCAATTGATATTTTTACAACTAAAAACGACATGGGATATTGTAGGGAATGCTACAAGGAGGTAATAAATGAGAGATAAAAGCGTTATCCACGTTGAGATTCCCGCAGAATTAAAAAAGGATTTTGACCACATTTTGATCGAGGTATGTATGAGCCAAAAACAGCGGATTGAAATGCTGATCCGCCAGGATGTGCTAGATCATAAATATTTGATAAAAAAATAGGAGGGTTGAAACATGGAAGACTTTAAATTAATATTTGACAGAAGCGCGCTGGAATTAAAAATTATATTGGAAAATGAAACGCTTATTGTAGGGGACTTTATTCAATCCGGTGACGAGTACGAAACAGTTTTAAAACCAGATGGACAAATAAAGCTATTAAAGAAAATTGCCAACAACTTTAACCGCATATCAACAGATTAAATAGGAGGGTGGAAAAATGATTAAATATAAAAAAATAGGCGACTTAAATTACCATGTATTTCTTGACAATAAAAAAGTAGGATCGCTTCGGATTGCTTCCGATTCCCAAAAAACAGGGTGGGCATATTTCCCCACTGAAAGCGACAATCACGGAGATATATTTATTGACATACGGGATGCAAAGAAAAGTTTAGAAATGGATTGAACCACCTGAGGCCGGGCAACCGGCCTTATTTCCGCTTGAATTCAAACGAATCAACGCCCATTCCGCAATAAACGGAATATTTGCTTGCGACTTTTACGGCTGTTACAGCGTCCGCGCCCATTTCCATAGCCCCAAGAGCAAGGTCACGACCACAACCAAATGCGATTTTTTCTTCCAAAACCTCTATTGGTTCGGATGTGGATTCGTAATACAATATTTTACCATTTGTTTTAAAAACAACAAACCTGATCCAATCTTCACCTTCTTGAAACTTTGGGTATTTTTTAGGTGATGATCCGTCCTCGTACCACCTTACCAGCGTCAACGCTTTTGGTAGTGTTCCGGTAAATCCAACAATATCACCATTAGCTAATTTCTTTATTTTATAGGTTGTTTCTTTAACATCTGCATATGTTGCTTGTTTATCTGCTGCGATTGTTTTTCCATCCCATGCGATAACACTCATAACATCCCCTTTAATTTTCTTGACACGATATTTGGTATATGCCCGACATGATACGATCCGCAAAATTGACAATGATACGGGACAATATAATCCCCCGTTCGTTGCCTAGCGACAAACGCTACATGCTTGGCTGTCGGCTTGCTGTATTTCATTTTATCGCCGCAAACTTTACGCCTGATGTGCCTTTTAGATGCCATTGCCTTACCCTTCCGTTTTCGTTTCTCTTGCGTGTTCGCCGTCGTCGACCGCTGCCATGTGCCTAAGTGGATGTTTGCCTTCAATAAATTCAACCATTGCAAAATTAGCCGCATCGACCAGATATTCGAGATTCCCCGTTTCTGAGTATAAATCAACCCTGCGTTTTATTGATTCAACCCTGTTGTATTTTGGTTGGTTTTGTGGGGATAATCGCCCGTAACGAAAAGCACCCAACATCAACCTATTTCTCATTAATTGCTCAAAATTATTACTCCATTCCGTTTTCTCTAACTCATCATAAGTTGCTGTTTTAATTGCTGTGTTTACCTCTGCCATATTACACGACCACCTCCATAAATTATCAATAAATAGCTCTCTCATTACTCACCACTAATCAAATCGTGGATGTTAAAATAAACCGGAATTCCTAGGTTATCGGCCAACAAAACCTCATTGTCGGCACCTGAAGATTCACCCTCTAACCGCAATAGACAATCACAACGGCTCACCCATTCATTATCAAAAGCGTACCAAGTCTCGACAGGTTTTGGGCTTATCAGGTGCCAAAAATGAGTCAGTAGTGGAGCATACGGAATAAAGCCAAGCTCTAATAGTTTATCAGCAGCCTCTAAACTCTTGCGAACATTCACGGCAACATCTCCTTTGGTGTATGGTGATGCAATATAAACTGTTTTCATTCTGCCTCCACTTTAATCAGTTCGTAGTATTTCTTCGCATGGTCTCCCCAACCGTTGCTGTTGATATATTGAATTGCATCTTTTTTGCGGAAAAATGCGTGACAGGCAATCCCCCTCAGACCATTCTCACCGACCGTCTCTGCTTTAGACAGTGGATAAAAATTAGCCTCCCTGATTGCGCCCTTGTGTTTCCAGATATATAAATTCATTCAATTCACCGCCTCGTTTATTCCTGAAAATATACTGTGAATATAGTTTTTAGCATACAGCTTGTTTACAACTTCAAAATCCGGTTTTGATAAAAGTTGTATTGTGTTTTTACGCAACCGCTTCTTTAAACGGGCAATCCTTGCACGGGCGCCTAATTTTTTTAACCCACCTGTGCCCACAGTTAGGGCATCCCCATTCATGCCCACGACTTATAGCTGTAAACCCACATTCTTCACATACCGGCTTTTTGTATTCTGGCATATCCTCGGGTATGGCTATTATAATTTCTCTGCTTTCGCTTTTGTGATTTCTATTTCCGCAAGACGCTTTACCCATCTAATCTCTCCATTGTTATAAACGTCGATAATGACGAACCCAATATCAACCGTGCCTGAACACGCTCTTGAACCATACTTAGAACCGAAGCCTTGAAGGGCTGGAAGGATAAACCCTAAACATCCGTCATGGTCGATCTGGTCGTAAGAATGTGTATGAGATCGCAATAGAACGTCAGCTTTGGGCTGCATCCCTCGTGAGTGCCATATTCTATTCCAGAGTATTTCTTTCGCTAACGGGGTGAGTTTCCCGTGTGGTATTTGGGAAGCTGCAATCTTGTGCTTACAGTCGAATATTTTACCGTTAATCTCAAACCATTCATGAGAACCGATTTTTGCACCCACGGCTTCGGCAACTATATCTTCCCAGTCCTCGCCACTACCCGTATGATACGGTGTCCCATATGTCATTCTAATTATGGACGGGTCAATAAACTCTATGACCTTTTTTGCGATGTCACATTGAACCTTGCGGTCTGATGTTATTTGTTCTGTTCCGCCAGACCGTTCTCCCTTTCCGTCAAGGGCATCTCCATTGTTTATGAGAATGTTAATCGGCCTAAACGGTTTCAGTTCACG
>JBAZHB010000096.1:0-5386 GCA_041652535.1 Candidatus Babeliales bacterium | reverse complement strand
ACATCACGGTTTTGGTTGAATTTGTCGCGTTCTTTAAGCAGTCTTTTGTGGTTGCTAAAGATAATTTGCAGTTTCTTGCTGCTCGTCTTAATCTCCAACGACGGGTCTTCAAACAGCAACTTGCGCATGCTATTGCTAAGTTCATGACAATTGTAGTCGGCTTCATACGTGAACAACAACGACAACGACGGGTTAGCCCTGACTTCCTTGTAGCTGAAATTGTACGTAGTATGATGCATATTTGTGCAGCCGCTTGTTCCACATACACTGCAAACTTTGCTTCGCGGGTTAAAGTCAAACTTGATTTTCAAACCATGGTAACTAAGCGTGTAAAACGTTTTGCGCGACTCAAGCCAGTTACGGATAGCTTTAAGCGGATTATAGATCATCGTTTTTTCCTCACTTTAACCAAGTAATCCTCAAACGTGCAAATTTTGTAGTAACGCCTGTTTATCCACCTAAGAAAATCTTTAGTTATCTTTGGCGCAGTCCATTTTTGATAACACATCGGATACGGTTTTGTTCCAAGTTTATCCAGCACTTCAAAACGGTGATAATCTTGTTCATGCGTTGTATTGAAGTTTACAATAAAAAAGAACATGAGATGACTTTGTTTAATGCCATATCTACCTAAAATCGCAATTTTTTCAGCGAGTATAGGTTCAACTTCGGGTTTATCAAACGCAAAGTATAACCTGCGAGTTTTAAATTGGTCATCATAATAAAGCACTTTTGACAACATTTCAGCTTTTTCTTCATCAATTAATCTTATGTCAAGTCCTTGATTGAAGCAAACCTTTGTTTTAGTGTCAATGAAATGTTGCAATTTTTCTTTCCAAATCTTAGATAAGAAAAAGTTATTATCAAGCAGTAACACACGTTTTTCGCCATTAGTCCATTCATAGCTTACTTCATGAAAATAGCCTTCTTTTGGCTGCACAATACAGAATTCGCAACCTCTAACGCAGCCTCTTGAAGTAAAACCAAAAGAGTAATTCAAGTTAAACTTTTCATAGTCAGGTTTCACTTCTTCAATTTCGGGTGGTAACTTAGCTTGCAAATCGTAACCTGAACCTGCAATGAAAATTTTGCTTGCAAAGATTTGGTCAAACTGGTGACTGCTAATATCGATGTAAGTTACTTGGCATCCTTGATCTGAATAGAATTTATCAAGCTTTAATAGTGCTAAGTTTGGCAATTTGCCATCCACTTGAATTAATCCTATTTTTTTAGATTTGATTTGGTTATCCATTTAATTCATCCCATACTACTTATTGGTTCTGAAAACAAAATTACAAGAATTAAGACTGCGATGATGATGAAAGATAGTGAAATTCCCCACCCACCAATTGCAAAGAAAACATATGCTAAAGTGCCGAAACACACGATTACACATATTGCGGCTAAGATTTGTATGAAAAGTAATATGCCGTCAATCATTCGTTTTTCCCTCGCTTATTAGTCGTTGAAGCGCCAGTGCACCCTTCACCCGCGTTTGCCCGTCTACGTTCACCACTGTTAAATCGGCAAGCAACGTTGAACCTGTATGCGTCAATTTGCCAAGCGTTGAATCCCTCGTTTTGCTCCACTTGCGCTTGTGTGTGGCATTGTAGATTCGATGCTTCTGTTTTTGGCATTCAACGCTGCATCGCTTTTTGTTTTTAGCGTACTTGCTTTCTGGAAACATGTTGCCGCAAACGTCGCACTTTTTCATTGCAGTCCCTTCGTTGCTTGCTTTGTCAACTTGGTTGCGTCATCTTTCGTTGCGCCATGCGTTTGCATCTTGTCGTCGGGGTAAAAACGGTGTCCGTTGCCACAAATGAACACAAATCGCGTTACAGGCTGAGGCTCAAAGATGCCCTGCCTCGGCACCTCATGGCTTTCAACATCAACCGTGAAATCTTTGCAGCCACACTCTACACAGGCAAACGGTTTGCTGCTCCAAAGTTGCAGGCGATTGTACAGTCCCATGGCAAAATCTTCCTCGAAAATGTAGTTGTCCACGATTTTGCCGTTGCACTTCAAAATGGCTTGCCGCGTGAGGCAGTATTCACAAAACTTTTTGCCTTCAGGCGTCTTCTGTAAATGCAGCATTCGCGGGCACTTGAGGCACTCGTCGGTTTTTGTTTTAGTCATTTTTATTTGCCTCAAACGTTTTTAACCACTGATAAAGCGCAGGATGACTAATCGAAAGTCGATCTTTCCAAGAAATATAGGCTGTACACATTAAACAACCACATCTCGGATAGATACCATTCCATTTAGTATAAACTTCATTTAATGGAATATTTTGAATGCTATGGTAAGTGAAAACTTCTTTCTCTGTCCAATTCATTATTGGGTTAAATTTCCAGCAATTCCATCCTTTAGTGAACCAATAGAATGATGTATAATGCATGCCATCTCGTTCCATGCAGCATTTTTCCATTCGTTTGCCAACTAAGAATCTATTTCGAGATTCAGCGCTTGTTAAACCTGTAAGCAGCGCTTTTATTCCATATTCTTTAACAGCATTTATAGCTGGATACTCTTTTAGATACATGCAACATTTTGGCGTTCTATTTTTACCTTGAAGTCTAACTTGCGGTAAACCATAATTGTCTAAACATTTACGAAATGTCATATCTTTGTATGGTCGAGTTTCTATAAGGTTTAAATCCCATTCTTCCACTAAACGATTTTTTAATTGAATAGTTTCTGGAAATTCGTTTAATGTGTTGCAAAACATTACTCGAATATCAGGTTTTATTTGACGTGCAAGATATAGCACTAAAACTGAATCCTTACCAAAACTACACGATACAACACAATCATCACCGAATTTATCAATCGCTTTCTTTATAACCAACTTCGTATTGTTTAATTTAAGAGTGTTAAAAGAAAGTATCTTTGACATCTTTAGTATATTTTCAATCATTCCTTTAGAACTCCTAAAGCGTTTAGTATCGTGACTATCCTGTCAGCGCGTAGGCACTCGCCTGTGATTGGCTTGCAACCCAACTCTGCACGGTCAATGTATTGTGAACATGACTTGTCACAGGACACCGAAATGGATAAAATAAACTTGGATGGGTTGCTTGAGCACGGCTTGCAGTTACGGGCTGTAATCGGCTTGATGCAGTTTTCGCATTTATCTATCATAATCTTTCCACCGTAAACTTGCGGTTGCCCTCTTTTTCGAGAACGGTTGTCATGCGCGCGATTGCATCGGTAATGTTGTCTGAACTGTTAATTGACGCTTCATATCTCACAGTTTTGCCCACGGCTTTTCTCTGGATGAAGCAAAGCTCATTAATTAACACGTCATACTTTGGAAACTTGAGGCGTGGCGGGTCACTGTTGATTCTTGCGCCCATGCGTTCGTAGCCTTCACTGTTAAGTTTCTGCGTGTCCTGCAACAGGTAAGCGGGCAATCCCTTGTCCTGCAACGCCTGCACTGTGCTTGCGCTTTGGAATTGGTCGAGGATAACGTGGCTAATGTAAAAGTTGCTGCATAGTTGCTCCACGTAGTCCTGCACAAGCTTCAACTGGATTGGGTGATCGCGGTCAAACGCTCTCCACTCTTTAATAAGCTCGATAAGCAATTCGTCGTCATCGTCGATTCTGCCCATAACTAAAGCGAAAGCGTCGCCTGTCAATGATGGGTCAAGGCTGATTACACGCGGGGTTTCCTTGTCTTTGCCAAACGGGTCAAACAGCATTTTGGGGTCAATGCAAGCCATCACTTTTTCTTTGCTAAACGCCGCGCTGACTACGTCACAAAACTCTGCGCCGTACTCCATAGCAAACTTTGCGCTATTCTGCAACCACTCAATACGCAGCTCATTGCTTGCGCATTTAACGCAGTTCTTCGCCGTCAACAGTTTACGTTCATCATCAAGCAACTCTTCAACGTCAAACTGTTTTTGCACCTCGCAGCTTTTGCATTCAAAAGCGTTTTTGGGATTCATCAACCAAGTGGGTGCTTGGAAAACGCATCTCCAACCTTCGGTTCCGTGCTCAACCGTTTTTTCCACAACGTACTCGGCGTTGCCGTAACGGAACAAGTCCCAAGCAATGCCTTGCCTTCCAGCGGGGCTGGTGAGCACAATCATTTTTGAATCCGCAGGTTTGCCCTGATGCTTCAGCACTTGCAGGTTCGGGCGAATCGCAGTGTAAACTTCGGTGCCTGACAAGTTGCCTTTATTGTCTATCCAATGCGCGGCTTCATCAAGCAGCACCATCGCGGCTGACTCGCCACGAGCGCTTCGGGCTGAACAGTTATACACTTTAACCGTGAGGTGTTTGTCAAATTCGATTTCGTCGTTGGTGCTATTGTGGATGTGCTGATTAAGATACGGGCTCGTAGACGCAAACGACCGTATATAATCAAAGTTGATGCTTTGCGCCTGTTCACGGTTAGACGCAAGTAACTGGAAAAAGATTTTCTTTTTGTTCGGAATTCCATAGTATTCATGCGGGTCTTTAAGCAACACCAGCTTCTTGTAAACCTCAAAAAGCACGAGGATTGAGCTAATCAATGACTTGCCTGATTTGCGGCCACAAATAAGTAGTAATTCTTTGTAAAAGTTTTCTGGATTGTAAAAGGTATCTAAGATTCTCTCTTGCATTGGACTGAAACGTGGAAACGGCATCTGAAGCATTTTGTAAGCAAACAAGTTAGCATTGTAGGCTGCGAGGTCAATCAAATCGTATTTGCTTAAGGTGCCTTCCGCATACATTTTGCGTATTTCAGGCATCGTGTAGAAGCGGGCTATATCGTTGTTTTTCATTAGTTTTCATCCTTCTGATAAATAGAACAAATTCTGCCTCGATGATGTTGACTAACCATGACGATTATGCGCATCCAATAACTACACTTTGGCGGTTTAGGAAGCCACCTATCATGATACAACACTACGAAACCGTTGGGTTTGCAAACTCGCGATGCCTCGGCAACCCATTTAGCAAAGTGAAGTTCACCTTGGTTTCCATAAAGCGTCTTGTTTTCTTCATTACTGTATGGTGGGTCACAAATTACTATTTGATAGGATTCATCTGAAAACGGTAAATTGTGGGCATCACAAACATAATCGGGGTTAGTGTCAGCTTTAATATCGCATCGAACGCCTATCTCAGCCATTCCACCAAAAGGGTGCAATACGAGACTTTGATTTGGCTTGCCAAGTAATCTCCAAAGTCGCTTCTCGAAATGAAGCGGAAAACCGCCTTTATAGTACGGCATGCGTGGGCGTGGAAGAACCCACACCAAATTGCCCAAGATTCCAAGTTCAGTTGACACTAATCATAACCTTCATTCCGCATTGGTTCACGGTCACAGTCGCCTTCACAATCCACTTCGTCAGTGAACTCGATTTCAATGCTGCCGTCTTTGCATACATCCACA
>JBAZHB010000095.1:0-5397 GCA_041652535.1 Candidatus Babeliales bacterium | reverse complement strand
CTGGCGCCACGTAATATCTTGAGCAAAGGTGTGTGATTTGTGGCCTAGAATGGTAAAAGTTCTAGCAACTACGCGATCGGCTGCATGATAGGCATCTGGACGATGCTGGCTTTGTAAAAAATCAAAAGTATGCTCGTTGCGGATAAAAGAAATGAAATTATGGATGGGCGTATGTCCGGGAACATGCCGCCTGGCTTGGGCGATAAAGAGCCGTTTTTTGAGACGATAATACATGAGCCACGTTGCTGTTCGTGGTCCCATATCAATGAGGCGGCGAATGAAATAGGCGCATTTTTGTGATAGCATAGCCGACAGAACTAAAAAATTTTGAACTCTTAGGAGCAATATCATGAGTAATGAAAAAAAGATAGTGCTGACAGGCGATCGCCCAACCGGCCCGCTTCATATTGGCCATTATGTTGGATCGCTCAGAAACCGTGTTGAATTACAAAAAACGCATGACCAATTTGTTTTAATTGCCGATGTGCAAGCATTGGCATCAAGTCCAGGTCAACACGAAAAAATAAAAGATTATGTGCTTCAGGTTGCACTTGATTATTGTGCGGTTGGCATTGATCCAAACTTATCGACTATTTGTATCCAATCACAGATTCCAGAAATTGCTGAACTTACGATTTTGTACCTCAACTTGGTGACGGTAGCGCGCTTACAACGTAATCCGACCATCAAAGACGAGGTAAAGCAAAAAGGATTTGGCACCAACATCCCCGCGGGATTTTTGATGCATCCAGTTCATCAGGCTGCAGACATTACGATAGTTAATGCAGATTTGGTTCCTGTTGGCCAAGATCAAGTTCCTCTTGTGGAACAGACGGTTGAACTTGTTCGTTCGTTTAATCGAATTTTTGCCCCAATTTTCAAAGAGCCTCAGGCGATGGTACCAAAAGATTGCGCTCGCTTGGTTGGCCTAGATGGCAAAGCAAAAATGAGTAAATCGTTAGGTAACGCCATTTATCTTAGTGATTCTGCAGACGAAATAACGCGTAAAGTTATGAGCATGTACACCGATCCAAACCATGTGCGTGTAAGTGACCCTGGTACGGTTGAGGGTAATGTGGTATTTACCTATCTTGATGTTTTTGATCCTCACAAAGAAGAGGTCGAAGAACTTAAAGCACATTACCGCCGCGGTGGTCTTGGAGATACCGTTATCAAGCGGCGTCTTAATGAAATACTTCAAGGAATACTTGCACCTATGCGTCAGCGCCGTGAACAGTTGGCTAAAGATCCTGCAGCGATTATGGCAATGCTACACAAGGGAACAGAGCGAACGCGTGCAATTGCAGCCAAGACGATGGCAAAAGTTCGCGACGCGATGAAGATTGTGTATTAACTAATTTTTTAGCCGTGCGTATTCATCTCGTAACATTTTTTCAATAAATTTTTTATTGATTGCACGTTCTGAACTTGTATCAGCCCACGCAATGAAGTCGACATGTATTGCTTTGATGGAATCTGCAAAACGTTCGTGTGAAAAATCACAATCGGTGCTGATGACGGGAAATACTGCTTGATAGTCTAATAAGAGACGTACTGATGCGACGCATCCACTTTCTATGGCACGAAGGAGCGCGGTATATCCTTGTTTGTCTGTTTCATTAATATTAACAAGCTTATCATTCAAAACGTCACTGATAAGACTATGCTGATTGGTCATAGCCGCTAAGATTAAAATAGTTTTTCCGTCGCTATCACACACGCTAAAATCGATAAGTTCTTGAGCTTTTAAGAAATTACTAATTTTAGCTTGGCAATACGCGAACTCTTCCTGAAATTGACGAAATATGGCCTTGTTTGTGTTGGGCTTTTGGACAAGTTGGTTATTTATTACGCGAGCCGTATACAGCTGTTTGAGCATAGCCAAGAGTGATCGTCCATTAGCATAGGCAATTTGATCTTCGCTTGGTGCATTGGGGCGCGCAAGCTGCGCAAGAGATTTGTCAAAACTACAGGGAGAGCTGCAACAGAAGCGTACAGGAACTTTTGACGATGCGGTATCTGGAGACATCCCGCGCATTAGCAAAGGGCTGAATGTAATAAGTGCCAGCGTGGCATAACGCAGGTACGTGTTCATCATGATCGACTCCTTCATGAGTGAATGAATAAAATTTTACCTGGCCTGGAAGTTTATTTGTTTGCAAATCGCGCATAAATGCTGCAGGGGATTGTTCTCTTGCTCTGATATTCTGCCACATGTAGCTCGCCACATTCAATTGTTGCCTTAGGAAAAAAGTCAGCGAGTACATTGCCAAGAATGGTTGCCGAGTGTCCCATGGCATAACCATTAAAAATAACAAAGAGCGGTTGTGGCCGTAGTGCCTTGACGCACAATTCAAGAAGTCCGGTAACATGTTTTTCGAATGTAAAAACTTTACCGCGTTGATCACGGCCGAATGCGGGTGGATCAAAAATCAGCGCATCATACCTACTATCGCGTTTAATTTCGCGTGTTACAAACGAGGCACAATCATCAACAATCCAGCGAATTGATGAACCATCAAGCTTGCTAAGTTTTTGGTTTTCAGCGGCCCAGGTTACTGCCGGTTTTGATGCATCAACGTGGCATACCTCTGCTCCTGCTGCAGCGGCGCACAGTGTTGCGGCGCCAGTATAGGCAAACAGATTGAGCACACGTGGTTGAGATGGCGCTTGGGCAATTCTGTTAACCATCCATTCCCATTGAGCTGCCTGTTCAGGGAATATGCCGATATTTTTTGATTGGCTCATGCGCAGTTGGCAGGTGAGGTGAGGAGCTTTTTCTTTACCCGTGACCGGTAAATGGTATGAAAAGAGCCAAGGCTCTTTGAAATGGGGGGTAGCTTGCCACGTCCAGGTATCGTTACGATCTTTGCGATAAACCGCGGTTGCCTGTTTCCATGCGTCAGGCAGGCGTTGACGCCAGAGGCAGGTGCTATCGGGACGAATGATGATATTGCTTCCCCACTGCTCTAAGCGGAGACCATTTCCTGAATCTAAAAGGCGGTAATTTGTTGTTGAGGGAGGAGTTAGTATGTTCATAATTACTCATTAAAAACGAGGTGATCTAAGTTATTTAACGGATGCTTTTCATCACACATTTGTGCAAGCTGTTGATTAGAAATATGCGTGTAAATTTCAGTTGTGGCAATGTTTTTGTGACCTAAAAGTTCTTGAATGACGCGTAAATCGACGCCTTCGTGTAAAAGATGTGTAGCAAAAGAGTGGCGTATTTTGTGTGGGGTAAGGTTGCGATCGATGTGTAAAAAACGGCGAAACATTTCAAAAATGCGCTGTACCGAACGTGTCGTAAGCGGTCCGCCGCCGCAGTTAAGAAAAAGATGGAGCAACGATGTGTCTTTGACAAGTGCAGGTCGTTCGATGGCAAGATATTTTTTAAGCATGAGCAGCGCTTTTGAGCCAAAAAGGACCATGCGTTCGCGTCGTCCTTTACCCATAACGCGAATATTTTTTTCATCAAAATTTATATCACTCAGCTTGATGGCTACTAGTTCTGAACAGCGGATGCCGGTGGCATAGAGAAGTTCAAAAATTGCTTTATCGCGGCAGGGGTAACGCGTTGGTAAGTCACTATCTTTGATAAGGTCGAGGAGAAAGAAAATTTCGTCTATGGTCAGCACGGTGGGAAGCTTGCGATCGATACGCGGTGATTTGATAGCAATATTAAGCGCGGTTCCTTGTTGTTGGAGAAATTGCTGCAAAGAACGGAGGCAAGAGCATTTGCGGGCAAGTGATGGCTTACTGATCTTTTTGTAAAACAATGACACAATGTAGCGTCGGATGACCTCATCAAAACTGTGTGGATGCGTGGGAGTACTTGCGGTAATGCGATTCCAGAAATCGATAAGCTGGTGTAAATCACTTTCGTACGCACGTATGGTATGAGGAGAAGCGTTTTTTTCGGCTTCCAAAAAAGTAATAAATTCTTTTACTTTGGTTTCAAATAATTCTTTATTCATACCCTATTCCCTTGCTAACCCTCCGTTATGGTGGTTGCTATTTTCTCAAGTATTGGCGCTAAATACAATGAGATGGTAAAAGAGATGCAGGTTAAGACGTCTACGCGCATTTTGTATCTAAAGGGGTTGTATGATGAATCATATTTCCGATATCGTCCAGACATTGCGTCGCGTTACCAAAAAATTTCCGCTGCCGTTGGCAGATGCAATTGTTGCCGAATATGGCAAAGATCCGTATCTCATACTTATTTCGTGTTTATTAAGCCTGCGTGCCAAAGATTCGATGACGATTCATGTATGTCACCATCTTTTTGCCCGTGCGCATAGTCCACAGCAGATGGTTGCGCTTTCACAGGCCGAACTTGAAAAATTGGTTTATCGAACCGGATTTTATAAGACTAAAGCACGTGTGGTGCATAACGTGAGCGCAGAACTGATTGAAAAATACCGCGGCAAAGTGCCATCGTCAAAAGATGCGCTTCTGGTAATGCAAGGTGTTGGCCCCAAGACGGCCAATCTGGTAATGGCGTTGGCATTTGGTCAGCCAGAAATTTGTGTTGATACTCATGTGCATCGGATCTCTAATCGTCTCGGATTAGTGCGTACAAAAAAGGTTGAAGATACTGAAGCCTCCTTACGCATCATAATGCCCAAGAAGTATTGGATTGAGTGGAACAGCCTTTTAGTAATGTGGGGACAGAATGTCTGCACGCCGCAATCTCCGTGGTGCAGCCGCTGCGCGGTGCGGCAGTGGTGCAAGAGGGTTGGGGTGACAAAAACGAGATGAGCTTACTGCTTTGCAAAGTAAGAGAGGAACAAAAAACCGAGGATGATTTTTTCATCCTCGGTTTTTTTACTTCTGACAGAGAGCAAAGAAAGAAGTTATGCAACAACTTCGATTGCTGGATCTGCAGGAACTGCTTCAGGAGCAACAACTGCGGCTTCTTCTTTTTCTGCTGCAGGTTGAGCAGGCTCAGCTGCAACTTCTGTTGCGGCTGGAGCAATGGTTTTTTTACCGAACAATTTGTTCCAAACAGCTACGGCTGCTGAATCTTTGCCTTGGTAAATTTCGTAAGCAATGATGAGGACAAGAACAAGGAAAAGGGTGGCCTGTTTATGATTTGCTGCAAAGACCAACGGATAGAAGGGCAATATTAATTTATCGCCACAAAATTTACGGAAAGTAGAGGCGCCCTCTGGATAACCTAGTCTTATTACATTTTTAGACCCACCCTGTGGATGGGAATGAGTATATGATCGTCCTTTGTAGCTATTTTTACCAATACAATGAGCCCAGTAGGTAAGTCCACCACAAATCAGATACGTGGCAAGAATGGTTGTCGCAACTTTATGCCTGCTGAACCAGCTTTTAACTTCTTTTTGAGGAAGATTGAGTTGTTTGCTCAATGCTTCAATTTGT
>JBAZHB010000094.1:305-5464 GCA_041652535.1 Candidatus Babeliales bacterium | reverse complement strand
AAGGGCTACCAATCGTACGTCATCGAGAAGGAAAATAAGGAAAATAAAAGGAAAATAAAAGGAATAAGAGAATAAGGAATATGGAGCTAGAGAAATTAGAAAAGAAAAACGAGAAATAGCTATAACTATCGTACCCACCATGTAATTATAAATGCACTTCCCATTGCCCCCATGAACCACATCCCTAAATACCCTAGCCGATTGTAGATACGTGGCATTATATTCCAACGATAATACGCATCAGTAGTAATGATGAACAAGGTTATGCCTCTAACAATGAGCAAGCCAATTAACGTAATAGTTGGAGAAGATACAAATGGAGAAGATACGAGACCATAGAATACCGCAAACTCAAGAAACTTAAAAAGACATAACTTATCAGCAGCTTCCTCAATAACATAAAATTGTTCATATAATACGAAGAAAAAATCAGCACAAGAAATAATCAAATAAAGTATAAGCACCGATAAAATATACGTTGATACTGCTTCTGCACGCCCTATATATAATAAAGCCCTGAAATTAACCCCAAAAAAAATAAAAACGGGGAAAACTACCGTAACAAACTTTTGATATAAAAGTTCAAATGCCTCTTTCTTAGCTTGCTGACTACTATTCTTAACCGTTGCTAACAAAGCATTTCCCGAATAACCAACAATTGCCTTAACAATTGCCTGCAAAGCATTAACTGCAACACTGGCAAAATAAAAAAGTCCCGCTGTAGCAAGCCCAAACTTTACGGCAAAGAGGGGGGTGAGAAAATTGCCGGTAAAAAGGTTTCTTCCTACCCGCAAAACGTAATTAAAAAGACGCGTAACCGTAAGCCGCCGCATAATTCCTGCAGGAAATGCATGCGAAGTTTCATCACCAACAGGAAGTTTACGATAATAACGATACGTAAATAGTACGAAAATAACCACCGCAAGAAGCGAATCAACAAGATGCGGTATGAAAATACGGTTTACCGTTAATTCATACACGCCGGTCCTATACCAACTCAAACAGAGAGGTCCCCATATACCGCCCAAATAAACCACTATAAAAAGTATGAGCTCAGCTATAACAACATGACGAGCTTGAAATGTTATATGGAGAAAAAAGCGTAAAAAGCTACGTATCGCCTCAGCTACTACTAATACACCAATGATGCCATATGCCGGACTCATTATAAAATGTGTTTGTACAAAAAGAGCCGTCAGCAATGCCCCTATAAGAACAAACGGTAGATGTGGCACCAATGAATAACGTAAAAGAAAGGTACGAAATGTTGTTTTGCTCGTGGTAAACATATGCAAAAAAGGGGGGATCGAGTTGGTGGCCCCAAGATCAACGACATACGTAGCAAAATAAAGAATGGCCAATAAGCTCCCTACTAATCCAAACAACTGCGGCGCAAGCACCTGCATCAAAAGAAAGCAGTGAGTTACTTTAAGCGATTCATAGATGATACTCCCCGCAAGTGCCCAGTGAGCATTGCGGTGGAACCTACGCTGAACATCGGGGTGAAGCGTTGTTGCTATGTTTATATTCATTGCCATAATTTCCCTTTAGATTCGTAGTATGCGGTAACTACGCACTTTTTGAAATCAAAAAAGCAAATTATTTTATACGCATCTTTTTTTACGTATACTCAATTTGACAATACCTGGATAGGGTTGCGGGGGACAGGGGAAACCGGCTTACGAGCTATCTTCTCGACGCATAGCTTGTAAGCCTTTTCCTTTTAAGAGCAAAAAACATCAATACCGACCATATTTTGGAGCGACCTTGAGCCACTCGATGGTTTTCTGTAGTATGACAATAGAAACTGTGGACGTAATGGTTCGCATAAATTGGGTGTTTGATGAAAATGTACAAACCAGTTCTCCACGGTGCCCTTTCTCTCTTATGGCTTGTGGGGACACCGCAGTTACTTGCTTCTTCATTAACGTTTCCTTATGCCAGTACAACCTACTCCTGTCGTTGTCTTGCACTTAACGATGGCAGCAAAAATATCCATCGAGGGTTGTGCGAACTCAGAACGCATATACGTGCATTACAGCCTCATATCTCATTTATGACCGAAATGATAGGCAACGAACTTGTTGCTTCAACGGCTTCATGGTTCGAACACGCTACACGCACATTAAGCGCTGATATTGCTCACCGCGCCGAAAAGCTTGAAAATAGCGACGAAGTACTTCGTTTACGCTCACTGCTGGATACCTTTTCGTGGCTTGTGGCAACTAAAAAAACTATTACTACTCAAAAAGACTCACTTAAAACAGAAGTTGCGACGGCACTTGCACAGTTCCCCTTTATACCTATCAGCGGAAAATTACATTCTGAAACATTGCAGCACGCAGTTGCAACGCTTGGAACAACAAAATTATACGGTGAATTTATCTCTTGCTGGGATGCTCTGGTTAAGTTTACCGATAGCGATCTACACGATGAAATAACCTTTCAACAGGTATTCTCGCGCGATATTGTCGCACAAGATCCATCACTCACCACACAGGAACAATGCATACGGTGTGCATTTATTGCAGTTAAAGATTTAACTGACATTACCTATCTATTTCATTTCTTTCTTATTCGTTCTTGTGCCTTATCATTTACCGGTAAAGACGAACAAACTGCTTTTGCCGGAATATTTGATGATCCTAATCGCGGCGCATTTATTGATATCCTTCAGATGCTTGCAATGATGGATGATTTACCCGTCGAAAAAACGCTGGAAGCAATGACACGCTTTGTGCGCAGATTTTCTGATATCATAACCAAGATTCAAGCAGCTGCTGATCATGGTTTTGTCGGGTGGCTCAGAAGTAAGTGGGTATTCATCCCTTTTACTATTGGCGTCATTATTATCAAGACAATTCAGTATTTTGTGATTAAGGATTCAATGGATGGGGTTGGGTATAGCAGTTACGGTGGGTATTTCTAATATAATTAGGTACCCCCGAGCGAAGGACGCATATGTTTAAGCTCAAAGATTACGTAATTTATCCAGGACACGGGGTTGCTCTTGTAGAAGAGATCATCAAAAAAGTCGTTGCCGGTGCACCAATTGAGTTTCTCAAACTTACCTTCGTCTTTAAGGATATGACGATTCTTGTGCCTTTATACAATGCACAATCTATTGGTATTCGTTATCCGTGCCCAGAACGCGAAGTTGACGCAGTTCTCAAAGAATTATTGCAACGCCCAGAAAAAAAATTGGCTGGCGTTGACTTTACTCCCAGCGGATGGAATCGCCGCCATCGCGATTATCAGATAAAAATATTAAGCGGAAATTTACTCGAAATTACTAAGATTTATCGCGATCTTATGCACGTTGCACAACAAAAAGATCTTTCATTTGGCGAGCGCGCTGTACTGCAAACTACTGAAGATTTAATTGTGCAAGAAATACAAGTCGTACGTAATGATAAACGAGAAAATGTTATGCAAGAATTACGTAATCCATTCAAGCGATTTGAATTTCATGATCGATCTTTTTTGCAGCAGGAATCACCTTCATTATGACGCCACGGGTTATCATTATTGTCGGCCCTACCGCTTCGGGCAAAACAGCTCTTGCTGAACATCTTGCAACTCATCATAATGGGGAAATAATCAATGCAGATATGGGGCAATTTTATACCCCTCTCACGATAGGAACCGCCAAACCGTTGTGGCGCGAAAAGCCTTTTAGATGCCACTTATTCGATATCATCGATACACCTGAAACCATTGATGTGCGACGTTATCGCTCGTTAGTGCGTATGGCTGTTGATGATTGTCTTCAGCGTCATAAAACTCCAATTATTGTTGGCGGATCACTTTTCTACGTTCAATCACTTTTTTTCCCCCCACAAGAAATTAAAGAGCACCAAGAAGCATTGCCTGAGATAGATTTTGAACAGGATACCGATGCTTTGTGGCAGTTGCTGCTTACTATCGATGCCGAGCGTGCACAAGCACTGCACCCAAATGACCGCTATCGTATTGTACGTGCACTTAAAATTTGGCAGACAACACGTCAAAAACCTTCATCGCTTAAACCACACTACGAAGCACCATGTGATGTTGCGACTGAGATTATTGCACTCGAACCACCTCGGGAGGTGCTTGCAGAGCGTATTTATCAGCGCACAACACAGATGATTTACCAAGAAGGGTGGATCAGCGAAGCTGAGACTCTTATGGGCACTCCGTGGGAAACGTTCGTGCAGGCGCGTGGATTTATTGGTTATGCAGAATTGTTTGCATGGATTCGTGAAGGCAAAAATCGCGACATGCTGCCGGAACTTTGTGCGCGTATCAGTCTGCGGACGCAGCAGTATGCCAAGCGACAGATAACGTTTTGGCATAAGTTACACAAGCTTCTTGCGCCGCATTATAATGGCACGCTTTCAATCACGGCGCTTGCGACAACTGGAGATGCGGCAATTAGTTGTTTAAAATAAGGATTAACATGGTTCAGCAAGAAATAGTAGATGAAGCAATCGGACGGCTTGTCAAAGCATACAACCCGCTAGAAATTTACCTCTACGGTAAATACGCTTGGGGAACTCCTGACAAGGATGATGACCTTAACCTTCTTGTCATCGTTGAGACATCTCATGAAAAGGTTTACAAAAGAGGCGGCCGAGCATTTGATGCACTTCTAAGCTTAGAAATTCCTACCAATGTGACCATTTTCACTCAACAAGAATTTGCTACATTCTGCCAGGATAAAACCTCATTGACCTATGAAATAAAAAGCAGAGGGAAACTTGAATACTTATGGTCATGATTCGCGTTATCCAAGCGACTATTTCTATGTTGATAGAATCGGCACGGAAGAAGCAATCGTAATGGCTGAAGCTATTTTGGGCACTGTAAAAAAGAAGGCGGGCCAATAAGTTTACTCAGCAAGCCAAGCAAAAAACGTCATGAGTTTATTTGGCTTAATCAAAAAGGAGAGCTTTTTATGCGAAAAATACTTGTTTTTATTCTTGCAATAATGGTGGAAATACCTCATGTGGTGCAAGGGGCACAAACATCAACGCCTCCGCCGCCATATCAAGAAGTACCACCACCTCCTTACAAAGATGTCCCGCCACCACCATATAAAGATCCACTGACTGATGCTATCAATAATGGCGATATCAAAAAAGTCGGCGTGTTACTCAAAAAAATGCGACCCGAAA
>JBAZHB010000094.1:0-295 GCA_041652535.1 Candidatus Babeliales bacterium | reverse complement strand
ATTTATTACAGCAACTGATAAAGCAGTACAAAATCCAGCAAAAGATCCTTACAAAATTGCACAACGTTTTGGAGCGTACACCAAGCTTTTTACCTTAGAAAGCCTGAGCACTATAACACAGGCATTTGAAGAAGCCGCAAGCGAAGGAAACCTAGAAAAAGTAAAAATTATCAGCAGCTTTTTAGCACATTTTAAAGAAAAATTTGATCACGCTATTACAGCGGCATTTCATGATGCCATAATAATTGGCACTCCAACCGTTAAAGAGTATCTCCATAAAACCTATGCCCCAAAA
>JBAZHB010000093.1:0-5465 GCA_041652535.1 Candidatus Babeliales bacterium | reverse complement strand
GTTTCAGCAAATGCCACCAGAAATGTTCTTTTCTTATGCTGTAATGTTTTGTAGCTGTCAACTTCTTCCATTTGCACCTTATCTATATTCAATTGGCTCTTATCTTCCATCAACTTCACTTTATTTTTTTTCATCCATCATCACCACCCCATAAAAATAGCGCCTCTCAGCGCTCAAAATAAAAGGAGCTTGTTAGGCTCCCCTATAGTACAAAATCTTGTAATTGTTTTATAAATAGCATTTCTGCTTTATGTTTTTCATTTTTGCTGACATTGTTTATGCTTTCAAAGTATTGGGAAAATTTGCTTTTGATTCCAAATGTGAGATACATTGCAGCTAAATTTTTTACCTTCTCGCTATAGGTTACCATTTTCCTTTTCCCTCCCTATCCCCAAGGTAGTATGTGTTCCCGTTTTCATGCTCTCCGTATGCTATTCTAGTTTTCATATCCCATATCCCCTTCCATCAATTTCTTGATACCATTATACACCACCTGTCAACGTCCTGTCAACTACTTTTTGAAAATATTTTTATTGCATTAGTTGACGGGTCAATGTATACTATATGAAAGGAGTTGATTACATGCCATTGTCAAAAGGTACTGTGCAAATATCTGTCGTGCTTCCGAAAGAGGTAGTTGGACATTTGGATGCTGTAGCTGAATCAAATTATTACACCAGGAGCCAGCAGGCAGCACGGATTATTATTGAACATCTTAAGCAGCAACTTAAAGAGGATTCCAAGTGAGTCCTCTTTCTCTACACAAAAAAAGCCATCCCTCCCGGACAGCTCAACTCACCTACATTATATCCCATCCAAAATACAATAAAAGTGGCGTCTTTGTGCAAAAAACAACATCCGCCATCCGTGCGGCTTTGCAGACATACCGAACAATTGTTTGTAGGACTCTAGACTCATCTTTTTGAAATCTTTTGAAATATCGCTTGACATTGCAATTACTTTGTAATACAATGGACACATCAAGCAGGGCAGGCAGCCCCACAAAGCTTAGGAGGTTTTAAAATGCTAGAGTCAAAAAGTTATTATTTTCCAAACGAAAACCCGCCGCCCACTAAGGGGTGGGCAGTATCGGCAAAGGTACCACATGTAACGCAGTATCCGGGAGGGCTAGACAACCCATGGAACTATCAGGAGCATGGCTGCGTAGGGTTTAGTAGCCGCAAGGATGCGGACAGATGGCTCGACAGTGCGTTATCAACTGGGTACATCCCACAGGGTGCGATTGTATCCATATATAGACAATAGGGCAAGGGTCAATGGCGGTGAAATCCTGCAGGAGTCGCAAGGCTCCACCGCTCAACCTATGTGGTATGCCGACAACTCCGGGATACGGAGCGGCTAAAGTGGGAGGAAATGGAATGTTAAAAGATAAACAAAGCAGTGCGGCAGCACTGTATGACGGCGGTTGGAGAGCGGTGGACCGGGACCAGCTTATAAGTGAGTATGAGTTGACAGCCGAAGAGGCGGATAGCCTTTGTGAAGAGCTCAAGAAGATTGATGGCAAAATCAGTAAAGAAGATTTTTTACTGATGATAAAAGACTGGCAGGCAGATCATGCCCCCGAACATGACGACCTGGAGATTGCAGAGCCGGAAATGGGTGATAAGGACTGGGAGGCCGTAGCCTATGACAGCAAGTGTACATACC
The DNA here is from genome assembly GCA_041652535.1 of Candidatus Babeliales bacterium. GTDB lineage: Bacteria > Babelota > Babeliae > Babelales > RVW-14 > UASB124. The sequence continues at coordinate 3,797 of JBAZHB010000093.1, read as the reverse complement.
TGCTTACTAACAATAACGGCAACATAGTCATTAACTATCTTGGCACAAAATAGCAGAGTGAGCCGGTCATCCGGCTTAATGCGGCAAGCCTGGTCACAAGCCCCAGGCAGAAAGAGAGGATATTATGTTTACTAATTACATTTCGAGTCAAAAAGACTTTGAGGAAATTGACCACTCAAAAGGCACAGTCAAAATCGACGGAAAAACATATCACTGGAATAAGGACAATGATCCCGAGTATCAGGATGATGAAGTCCTGGATATCAGCTACTGGACACTACATGATGAGGACGGCGAATCTACTAACATGGTGCTTGCATATGACAAACGCGACGATGTTGAGGACCCGCAGGAGTGGGGCGATGAGTACGATGCAGATAACCCGTATGTGTTAGCTTTTAATTAAATGAAGTGTGTAATTTGTGGGATGGAAACCCCCAAAAAAATTAATCAAACCGGTTACCGGAAAACCTGCTCGCATGAATGCTTTAAAAAGCTTTGCAAACGGAACGCGACAGGCAATTACAAACCTTACTGTGAAAAGTCAGAAAAAGCAAAATTAAAAGCACGCTCTTTAGCATGGACAATAAGGTCACCTAACGGAATAACTTATTACCCATATAATTTAAGCCAGTGGCTGAGAGACAACAGCAGTATACTACCGGGCACGTCATATCAAGCCCTTATGGGATTTTACCACATTAAGATGGGCACATTGCACCAGTGGAAAGGGTGGGAACTTATCGACTGTGCACAATTCGACAGCAGCATGAAAGTGTGCCAATTATGCAATCAATGGTATGTGTGGGAACATTATCACAAGTGTACTTCTATGACATAAGTCAAGCGGTAAGGCAAATTTGAAGGAGGTAAGGATTATGAAAAAGATTTTGTTGGAAGTTGAAGAAAAAATAGGCGAAATGTATAGCGAGGCCGACAGGTTAAGCTCATATTTCGAATCATTCAAAAAAATATCTATAAGTGACAATGAGTTTACTACTGGGGGAATGGAACTATCCCTTACTGACAGTATAGGAAATGTAATATCCATAGATACGGCAACAGAAACTATATCTATGGACAATGAACAGATAATTATTGACACGGAAATATCAATAGCAGTAGATATGTACTGTGAAAGTGAGATTCGCAAAAACAAAAAAATATACTATGAACTTAAAAAAATGGAAAATGCTCATAGAGCCTTGCCATAAACGTAAAATGACTCAAACGGTTTCGCAGGGCATCCGCCGAAAAACCCTGAACAGCCGCAAGGCTAATAAATTGATGGAGGTAGAGGATATGAAGGTTAAAGAATTGGTTAATAAAATTAGATTAATTGGTACTCCTGTTAAGTTTTTTGAGAATGGTAAACTGGTAAATCAAGCAACATCTGAAGTACTAGCAAAATATCAAGATGGCGCAATCATGAACAGAACTGTAAACACATTTGAGGTACACGATAGTACAATTACAATTTGGCTGAAGCCAGAACAAAAATAATCCCCTTCCGCACTCGCAAGCATCCGGGGACTATAGGCACAGAGGCCGTAGAAATATTATAGCATCTGCGGCCTCCAAAGTAAAGGATTGGAGGAAAATATTATGAAGCTAAAAGAATTATTGAAAGTGGTCCCGCATTATGTGGTTATTGAAATAAAAAACGGCAACCCGGCTGATAGTCCGATAATGGCAAGGGATTTCCCTGATGGTCAGGAATTAAAGCCGCATTACGAAAGAACAGTCTGTCAGGTTGTAGCGGCTGAAAAGAGACGCATTGTTGTCGGCGTTTATGATAGGCGTTCGCCCGTTAGGTACTAACACGTAGCCACCAACACAAGCCGTCCCCCGGCGGCATATCCGGGGAGAAATGGAGGAGGATATGAAAAAAGACTATATTAAAAGTATGATACAGGAAGCTCTATGGATCGCATACAAGCAAACTGAAAACAAGGACTATGAACGAATCTATAACGCATTGTATGACAACTACAACAGTATTGCAATAAAAGGATTGGAGGTGTCCCCATGAAAGACACACAAATCACGTTCCGGATCAATTCCGACTTGAAAAAGCAAGCCGCAAAGGTTGCAAAGGCGCAAAGCCGAACCATAGGAAATCTAATTGAATACCTGTTGAAACAGGAAATAGAGAAGGCCCAGAAATAGGGCCTTTTTTATTTTATCCTGACATTATAGTTGCTGATTATCTCATCCATAATTTTTTGGTCTTTATGTAGCAGGCTGTCTCTGTTATAATCGCCCATTTTCCTACAAATCACTCCCCACGGCAAATGCTCTCGATACCGCAATTGTATTATCTGCTTATCAACTTGCCTATCATAGCCGTTGAGGTAATACAGCACGCAGTTTATGGCGGCAAGGATAGTTTTTTTGTCAAATAGCTCCTGCTCAAGCCGGGTGATGAAGTCCGCACGGCTGACGGCTAATTGCTCAACGTTGCTGTGGTTGCGGTGTTTACTGTGCTTGCTTCCGTCAGGATCGGGATGATCGGGTATAGGATCGGCATCCTGGCAGACATAAAAACTATCGCTCACCATTGCCCTGTATTGCTCCAAGTCTGCATTGATATCGCTTATCTCCTGCTGCAAGCCGTCCAGGTTGTGCAGGTAGTACCTCACCCGTGCCCTTGTCAATCCCCTCACCCCTTTATTCGCTGCCCATCTTTGCACCGCAGTTAGAGCAATAATTTGACTTAACCACCGTTCCGCATCTGCAAATACTGCACCTGTAAAATCTTCTACGGGCATATTTTGGATCTCCGAATTCATCCGTCCCTATAAACGCAGATGTTGTCCAGCCATTCCATATGCCGGTTTGACGTTTTGTTTCATTTTGTTTGTCCATTCCATCACGCTCCTATCTCCTGTATCTTCACCTCTACCCGCGGATTGTCTGAGTACCATTTTTCAACACGCGCCTCGACAATCTGGCTATCATCGTGATAAGCAAGGCCGTTAAGCGCATCCGATATAATTTTGCCGACATTGTCCCAATCCGGTTTTCCTGTAGGGCATATCTCTCCTGCCCGCATTTGCTGTTGTATCTTTTTTGGTTTGCTCTTTGGTATCTGGAAATATGCCTTTACAGTCATTTGCAATGCACCTTCAAGCTGCTTTGCATAATTGCCGATTACGTACAGTTCCTTGACAAATGTTTCATAATTGACTGTTTTAGCAGGTGTGTATATATGCCCGTCTACAACTCGCGGCCTTTGCTTTGCGCATGGTTGGCCTGGGATTAATAGTTTAATCATTTCTCCACCGCCTTATCTATTTCCGCAAGCACGCTTTCCGCATATTCCATACTCTCTTGAGTTGGATTTTCTCTGAAAACTGCCACCAGTGCCTGTTTTGTCTTCTCCAGCAACCTCACATCAGCGGGATTGTGGTAGGTGGTGGAAGTGGTAATGACTTGTCTGGCTTGACTTATTAATGACCACGGACTTATTGGATTATCATGGCTACCATATGATTCCAATGATTTTATTAGCGTTTCAAGTGCCTCCCTCATTGCCCCATTTTGTGCCTTTAACTGCTCATTCTCCTGCTGCAACTCATCAGCCCTCACAATTTCCTTAGCCCATTGCTCAGATACTTCCTTGATGCGCTGTAGCTTTTCCTGCTGCAAGGCTTCTACTGTGTCAAGTAACTTATTCTCGCAAGCATTCCTATCCCCTGAGCACCATCCCATTATTTTTAGTTTCAGGCATCTTTCGCAATTTCCACTTACGTTACTCATCCCTCACCCCTCCGGTCCTTTTAACAACGCCGCAT
>JBAZHB010000092.1:0-5545 GCA_041652535.1 Candidatus Babeliales bacterium | reverse complement strand
TGTAGCCATAGTGTTCTGCGATTTCAAGAAATATCATTAACGGCGTGTTGCCTTGAGCGCTTCGTGGTTCATCGTAAAGATAGCTTACAATGAGATCAACTAATTCAAGCGGAGCAGTGCTGTATGCTGAAGCAAGCAATGACGGCAGGGGAAAGAATTTCTCAATGATGACAGCAAGCTCGTTGGTACTTTTTTGAGCGGTTTGTGTGCTTGAAAAAATCCGAGCAAATGCTTCGCACGTTGTTTCTTTGAGCGGAGCTTGCGCGCTATTAAGAGTAGTGCTCATCAAGCAAACCGCAAAAAACACTACAAGCTGATAAAATTTCATAACAGCATCTCCGTAAGCGACGAACCATAATTTTTATTTGGATCAAATTATGATAGTGAAGTGTGGAAAATGCCAGAAGTTTGTTCTACTCAATTAATTTTTTATTATTGACCGCTTTTTTAAAGGCAGTGCCAACAATGCCAGCGAACGCAATCCAGACTGCAATGAGTGCGAGCGCACAGGTGCCCGTGAGCGTTACGAGCGGGCCGACAATCCGGTTGAGGCCTGAGCCTGAAGCTTTGGCAAGTCGCATGCCAAACATATCAATCCAAGCTTTGGATTTATATTTGATACTTCTTGATGTTGGAATATACAACATTTCTTTGGCCGGTTGATTGAGTGCATAACCAAGTGCTTTGGCAATGAGCATGACATAGAAAATAGTTTGTAATGTTGGATTAATCAGATATGAAAAAATAAATAATCCCAAAAGAGCCGGATAGGCTATGAGTGACGTGCGAATGCCAAGCTTGCGGTGAAAAAATGAAGTACCAATAAAGGCAAAGAGGCAAGCAATAATTTGTACACATAAGGCAAAATCAAACAAAAATTTATTCAAAAGTCCTGGATCAGGGTAAGTAGCTTTTGCCAACAACGAAAGTTGAAATCCCATAACCGTTGAAATAAATTCCTGAAGAAAAATCAGTGAAAAAATTCCCATAACATAAGGGTGCGTGAGCAAGAGTTTAAGGCCATCCCAAAAACTTACCGAAAGCTCTTTGGTCGTTGCGGTATGCATTTCTTCGGCTGCCTGATACCCCGTTAAAGTTTCACGTTTGACGGTGCGGCTCAAAATGAAAATGGTAATACCAAAAATAAAAAATAATATGATTGAAATAAGCGCAATACGTGGTGCGGTGACGGCATAACGTTCGGCATCGTATGACATATAATTGCCCACAACGGTAAAAATCAATGCACCAAGTTGTGTGCCAAAAATAATGAGACCGTACCCATTTTTTGCTGATTCTGGTGTTGTAATGTCATTGATGAATGACCAGTACAATGAAAGCATTAACGAAATATAGCTTTCACAGAAAAGATAAAATACCCAGCCCAAAATACGAAATGATCCTTGAGCGGTGTTTGCAAGCCCAATAGTAGGATGTGCAATGAAATACACAAGCACCAGCCCTACAAGGCCATAAACTGTTATGAAAAAATAAATGAGTTTTTCTTTTGAGAAATGGTCGACTAATTTGGAGTACAAAAGAACAAGGGGGAAAAAAAGTATGACCGAAGCAATTTTTGCCATGGGTAAATGAACAGGTCCGACCATATTGATAAAAATACTGTCTTTAAGCGTTTTAAGTGGCCACCACGAACCCATTAAAAAGAAAAAACCAACGGCAAGGAGGAAGAACTTTTTTAATTCTTCTTGGCGCAGGTCACCCCACAAAAAACGAATTATCGAACGAAACATGATCGTTCCCATACCTTTTAAAAAATAAAAGCCCCATTTTTCTTGGAGGGAAAAATGGGCTTAATCCGCAAAAAAACTAAAAATCGAGCAAAAAGTTATTCTAGCATAAATAATGAATTCGTCAATTATCGCACTTACTGTTCAAGAATGATTACTGCCTTATTGTGAGCAACCTTAAAAATACCTCCGCTGACCTGAATGCTGCGTTCTTCGGAGTTGGTTTTGCGGTAGACAACGGTACTTCTTTTTTTGATAAGTGAGATAAGTTGCATATGATCGGGGCCGACCAAAAAGCTCCCGGTGGGGCTTTCGATTTCGACCCATTCAATACTATGAATTTCTGATTGCGCTGAGGCAACAATCTCAAGCGTAAATGAACAAATATCTTGTGTCATTTGAATCCATTACACCGAAATTTTGGTTTTTTCGTGCGCTTCTGCAAGCGTTCCTACCATGTAAAGAGCCTGCGTTGGCATGTCATCACAAGCGCCTGAAACGATCTCTGCAAAATCAACAACAGTTTGTTCGCGTTTTACATAGCGGCCTTGGAGTCCTGAGAATTGTTCGGCAACAAACATTGGCTGGGTAAGAAAATTATGCAGTTTTTTAGCGCGGTTGACGATAACTTTATCAGCATCCGAAAGTTCATCCATACCAAGAATGGCAATGATATCCTGAAGCTCGCGATACTTTTGAAGCATCTGTTGAATGGCGCGTGCAACGTCATAATGATGCTGGCCAACAATACTTGGTTTAAGACCTTTTGAAGTTGATTCAAGAGGATCGACCGCAGGAAAGAGTCCCGCTTGTGCAATTTTACGTGAAAGTACCGTGCTTGCATCAAGGTGTTGGAAGGTGGTTGCAGGTGCTGGATCGGTATAGTCATCTGCAGGGACGTAAACCGCCTGAATCGAGGTAATCGATCCATTGTAGGTGGTCGTAATACGTTCTTGCAGCATGCCCATTTCAGAAGCCAGCGTTGGTTGATAGCCGACTGCTGATGGCATGCGACCGAGCAATGCCGAAACTTCAAGTCCCGCTTGTACATATCTAAAGATGTTATCGATGAAAAGCAGGGTGTCGCGGTGTTCTTCATCACGGAAATATTCAGCCATTGTCAGACCGGTGAGTCCAACGCGCAGACGAGCGCCGGGCATTTCACCCATTTGACCAAAGACGAGCGCTGTTTTTTCGAGTACGCCGGAAGCTTTCATTTCAAGCCACAGCTCATTACCTTCACGCGTTCGTTCGCCTATGCCGACAAATACTGAGTACCCGCCGTGTTCCTTGGCAACGTTGCGAATAAGTTCTTGTACGATGATCGTTTTTCCAACGCCTGCGCCGCCAAAAAGACCAATTTTGCTTCCTTTGACGTACGGTGTAAGAAGGTCAATAACTTTTATGCCGGTTTCAAGAATCTCATCGGTTGTTTTTTGTTCAATTAAACTAGGGGCGCTGCGATAAATAGGCCAATACGTGTTTTGTTTTGAAAGTGACGTCCCATCGATTGGTCTGCCCATGGCATCGAAAATATGTCCAAGAACGGATTTGCCTACAGGAACTGACAAAGGTTTGCCGGTGTCCAAGACAGCAAGTCCACGACGAATGCCATCGAGTGGCTCAAGAGCAATGCAACGAACAATGCCGTCGCCCAGGTGCTGTGCCACTTCAATATTGATAATATCTGGCGTTGGCGATTCTGTGGCGAGTGCCTTGGAAAAAACGGTATCATCAGGGTGTTCGTTACGCAGAATAAGAAGTCGGTGTAAGATCTCGGGGACACTCACCTCTTCAAATTGTGCGTCTACAACAGTTCCACTGATGCGTAGAACTTTACCAACATTATACGTTTGAGCGTTCGTTTGATTGTGCATTGGCTTGCCTTGTGTAAAGTTTGGTTGGCCTGTGGCCGGTGCAAATGATGAAAAAGAGCAATAATACGTATGAAATACCTTATGATAATTGTTTTTTTTTGTAAAGAATGTGCACTTTGTGATACCCTTATCCATATTAAATTAACGTTTTTTTGCCTCCCGAAGAAATTCGTCGGGCGTTGGGAATAAGTTATGATAGCACAAATACTTGCTAAAGTTTTCGGAACACAAAATGAACGTGAACTTCGTCGGATTTATCCTATAGTTCACAAAGTTAATACCTTAGAATCGGCCATTAAAGAACTTTCTGATGAGCATTTGGCCGCTAAAACGAATGTATTTAAGGAGCGTATAGCGCGTGGTGAAAGCCTTGACAGCATTTTGCCTGAGGCTTTTGCGGTCGTGCGTGAAACTGCGGTTCGTAAGCTCAATCAGCGGCATTTTGATGTACAGCTTATTGGCGGTATTGTGTTGCACCAGGGTAAGATTACTGAAATGAAAACTGGTGAGGGTAAAACATTAACATCAACCTTGCCGTTATATCTTAATGCGCTTGAAGGTAAGGGTGCTCATCTGATAACGGTCAACGATTATTTGGCAAAGCGTGACTCAGAGTGGATGGGGCAAATTTATAATTTTCTTGGTCTTGAAGTTGGACTTATCCAAAACAATATGGATGATGCTGATCGTAAAAAAGCATACGCTGCAGATATCACGTATGGTACCAATAACGAATTTGGATTTGATTATCTGCGCGACAACATGAAGTTTGACATCAACGATCTTGCGCAACGCAATTTACATTATGCGATTGTTGACGAAGTTGACTCGATTTTGATTGATGAAGCGCGTACTCCCTTGATTATTTCTGGCGCCGGCGAGCGTGGCGGCAATTTATACGAACTTGCTGACCGTGCAATTTTAACGCTTGGTAAAGATGATTATGAGATTGATGAAAAAGCACGCACCGTTAACCTGACTGAGGCAGGTACTGATAAAATCGAACATTTTTATCGAGTTGATAACCTTTATGCTCCTGAAAATATTATGACGGTGCACAGCGTATCACAAGCGTTGCGTGCTCATACGCTTTTCAAAAAAGATGTTGATTATGTTGTTAATGAAGAAGAAGTTTTGATTGTCGATGAATTTACCGGACGAATTCTTCCTGGCCGTCGTTATAGCGATGGCTTGCACCAGGCTCTTGAAGCTAAAGAACATGTCAAAGTTGAGCGTGAAAATCAGACGCTTGCATCAATTACCTTGCAAAACCTTTTCAGACTTTACAAAAAACTTGCTGGTATGACCGGTACGGCTGAAACCGAATCTGCCGAATTCTGGAAGATTTATAAACTTGCCGTTGTGGTCGTTCCTACTAATAAGCCGATGATTCGTGAAGATCAGGCCGATGCAGTGTATCTTACCAGGAATGATAAATATACGGCCGTTATTAATGACATCAAAGGATGTTATACCCGTGGCCAGCCGGTGCTGGTGGGCACAATTTCGATCGAAACCTCAGAATATTTGAGCCATCTATTGCGCCAAGATGGCATTCCCCACAATGTGCTGAATGCCAAGCAGCATGAACGCGAGGCTGAGATTGTTAAAGAAGCTGGTGAAATGGGTAAAGTTACCATTGCAACCAACATGGCTGGTCGCGGTACCGATATTAAACTCGGTGCTGGTGTTATTGAGCGTGGTGGCTTGCGTATTGTTGGTACCGAACGTCATGAAAGTAGGCGCATTGATAATCAGTTGCGTGGTCGATCGGGCCGTCAAGGCGATCCAGGATCATCAAAATTTTATGTATCGCTTGAAGATGATCTTATGCGCATATTTGGCGGTGAGCGGCTCAAGAGAACCATGGAACGTTTGGGCATGGAAAAAGGCGAGAGCATCGAGCATCGTATGGTTTCG
>JBAZHB010000091.1:0-5656 GCA_041652535.1 Candidatus Babeliales bacterium | reverse complement strand
AATCCGCATTGATTATGATAACGCAAGATATTTTCTATTTGGTCTATTGTCATGTTGACCTCCTTATGTTCTCCTGAAGACCGGAGCTTCGCAATGTCCACCCCAAAGCAATTCCTTTACACACTCATTATCTATTGCCTTCTTGCAGGTCGCCAACGCCATTTCTGCGGCTTCAATCGTCTGCGATACTTCTTTATCACCGTGCGATGCGCTGATAGAGATGTAAGGCATCAAAATACCTTGGCGCACCATTTCTTGATCAAATAGCGTCTTCAACTCCAGCGGTGTAAATTTACTGTCATAGGCCGCGTATTGAATGGACGGGTTACAAGGCATCCAATCGTTAATCTGTATGTACCTATCCATTTTCGCCTTGTATATGGCGAACCTTAACTTGTCGGAAGAATCCTGTCCTAGTTTCCATATATACTCTGGTACTTTTTTATCCTGCAATTCTTTTATGGTTGCTATGCTTGCTGCAAGCCCTGTTGTTTCGGAAAAGTATGTGCCGGAAAGCAGAAAGACATTTCCTTTGCCCCTTAAGCCTAAATCAAACAAGTCTTTTCTACCGCACAAGGCCGATATGCTAAAACCGTTGCCCATAGCCTTACCGAGCGTGCATAAATCAGGCTTTACGCCAAACATGCCCTGCACTCCGCTTATGTCATAACGAAAACAGCTTATCACTTCATCAAGAATCATTATTATTTTGTACTTGTCGCACAATCCCCTGATATACTGAAGCTTTTCTTCTGTAATGTCAACTGTGCTTGGGTCTAAAATAATCGCCGCGATATCGTGTTCATTCTGGCCTATGAACTTTTCTATATGCATCGGGCTAAGTTTAAATTTTCCTGCTGTCATATCGTTGTATGAATACTTTACCGTGTTGGATTTTTCTTCCCATGGTATGCCGCCATCAACAGGAGTTGAGCCTATAAACCAATCATGCTGACTGTAAAATGCATTTTCGCTTGCGATAAGTATAATGTCTTTCCCTGTATACGCACGGGCTAATTTTATCGCGCCGGAGGTTGCGTCGCTTCCATTTTTGCCAAATTTCACTTCTTCGGCGCACGGGATTATGCTTTTAATCAATTCCTTTAATTCGCCTTCGTACGGGTTGGAACGTGTAAAATTAACGCCGTTGTCTATTGCTTTTTTAACCGCATCGTTTACTTTAGGGTATGCGTGTCCGAGAATTACTGACCGTAATCCCATGCCATAATCAATAAATTCCCTGCCGTCTTCTGCTGTGGCGTGACACCCAAACCCGCTTTGGAAAATTCGTGGAGCGTTATTTGGGAAGCAGTCGTCGCTTCTGCTATATGTAGCGTAATGTTTCATATTTTCTCCTTATATCTTTTCATTTTTTCTTCCCAATCAGGAAAACCTACCCATTTTAAAACAAGTTCGTTTAGTTCAATGTCACATTCTAAACAAAACGGTCTGTGTAATCTGCCATCGGCGCAAGCTTGCCATGTTGCATGAGCCGGTTTTCCGCAACGGACACATTTGCACCGCTTTATTCCGATTGCTGTATATGGTTTTTTACGTCCCTGCATTTATACCCCTGTCCATTGTCACAAGAATTTTGGACATTTGGTCTATGAACTGTTCAAACTTGGCATGTTGTAGGGACTTTTCCTCAAAGTCGTCAAACGCGGCAGATTTTATATGCAATAGTTCGTGTACTAAGGATGTTTCCATATCTTGCGGCCATGGATTGCAGTCGTAGTCCTCATGGCAGACTATATTTACGATAGCTGACGATTTCGGAAGTACCCATTCACAATGCGCCTGTTCTGTTGGTCCTAATTGTGATTGTCTTTTGAATGAAAATTTGATTTCCCATGAATCAAGACCTAATTTGTTTTGCCAATATTTTAGTTTTTCAAGAATTTCCGGTTCAGTTAGTATACATTCTTGTTCTTTGTAGTACATATGTCCTCCCATTAAAAAAGCAACCTGTTAAGCTGCTAAATTAGACTTAATCCCCATAGAATCAGCAAGTGCATTGTGTTGTCGCTTAAAATTGTCCACGGTAATTCTGTATCTTTACTATAAAACTGCCGCCATTTTGCACCAATGCGGAAATAGTCAATAACAAAATGACTTATTAATATCACATACCATTTCCAATCTGCCCAACCGCAAATAACCATGACTGATAAAGTATATATTGCGGCATGAAAGAAACATATCAAAGGGTTTTTATGTTTATTTAATGCCATCCATCGGTTTTGTAGCGCATAATCACCCACAAGGTGAGCTATGATAATATTCATTTCCCCTCCACCTTTCTCAGCATTTCAATACAAACTTTTTCATCCTCGCGGCTATACAAATACTGCTCTTTGCCCTGTATGGCGTTTATAAAATTGGCAATCTCAGAAATATACATTTCTTCGCAGATTGACGAATGATACCCTCCCGCTGCCTTGCCTTTGTCAAAAAACAGCATTCCGTCTTGTTCTTCTGCCCCACGAATGGAAATATGGTCGTCGTTCCAGTTCCATTCTATGAAACCACGTTCGCAGACAATCCGCAGTTCTCTTATGGCGGGGCGCGATACTATGTCTATGAGGACGGTGCCGGTGATGTGGGATAATTGCGGCCAACATCTAAATCCGTAATCCTGCATTTTTTCATTTTGGAACATAACAACTGTACTGTAAATGTCGTCAGCTGATATATCCGGGTCGTTAAGCTTTTTGTCTATCACGCCGCTTGCGTAAACAGGAGTTCCAAACAGGTATGAAAGCCAGGATAGTTCAAAGGGAAAAATTTCTTTGCACCCGCCCGCCTCTTTAGCCATTGCATAATACGTTTTTTTGTCACATCCGGGATGCCAGTCCTCAATGTGATTTCCGCAATGATGCATGAAGGTATAAACCTTGCCAAGCGTTCCAGAATCAAGCAGCTCCTTTATCTTCTGTATTGCAGGGTGAAAACGCATTGTCGCTGAGGCCGCGTAACTTCCTGAATATTCCGTTACATCTGCTTCGCAGAATACGGTCACGTTATATTTGTTGCCGAGGTCGATATATTTTTGTTTCTGTAAAGGCGGAACCGATACTATAATGCAATCTACTTTTTTATATAACCCGGTTGGATTTTCAAGAAAATTTTCTACCTCGTCAAGCATGTCCGTGTACCAGCAGTCCGGCTTTGCTTTTTTGTAGTCAACTAAGTCATAGCCTATTATGTCAGTGTAACCCAAAGCCTTTAAATTTCTGATTCTGCGCCGTCCCATCGAACCCAAACAACCAATTACGATTGTACGCATTATTTACCCCTCCCTATCATTGCATCCGTCCCGCAATCCGTGTCTGTCAATGGATTGTATGGTACATCAATGTGTTCTTTTTCTACCCTTACCGTACCAACTATCAAGTGAATGTGTTCCCTGTTGTGGGATTTTATTTCCAACCTTACATGGTCATCTTGAAATTCTGCAAGAGTGTCGTTTATGTCTTTGCCGTTTATCGTTACTTTCATTTGCTTAATGCCTCCAACCTCTTAAGATATTCACCGTTCAAGCGCAAGTTTATCTGTGCTATGCCAGGGTGCTTCTGTAAGTAGTCGCATATTCCACCGACAAGTAAGTTACGTTTACAGTGCGTTAAGATTGTTTCGATTACCGTAAGATCTTCGGGGTGGTCCATAGTTAATCTTGCCGGTATATCATAGTTGAATTTGATTTCCGTATGCTTGCCCGTGAATATTTGCGCTCCCCAGTTCGTGTCTTTGTCATAGTTAATTTCCGTCAGTTTTCTTGCGGGATAGCCTATCACATTCAGTCCCAAAGGTAATCCTGCCGTCTTTATGGGGAATATGTGTTTCTTGCTTATGACGTGGTTGTAAACTGCTTGTATGACTTCAGGTGTAGATAAAATATCATCTCCGTCCTGATTGATAATGAAGTCTATTCCATGCTTTTTTGCACAGTCTAAATGCTGTTTTATTATATTTCCTGCAGGGGCTTCGTGATAGCCTAAGCCGTATTTGTCGGCAATGGGTTTTAGATACTCCTTGTCCTCGGGGGTATCGGTAGTACACATGATTATGGGTATATTGGTCTTTTGCAACCGTTTTATTAATATTTCGGTTACTGTTTCGCCGTTGATTTCAAGTAAGGCTTTTTTAGGAAGGCGGGTCGATTTAATTCTTATTGTAAGAAATATGGCACAGTTCACGGTTATTCTCCTTTCATTCTCCATTTAAATTCAAACTTTTTATCTGCTTTATCGCAAAAACAGTCATAGCACAACACTCCTGATTCATTTCCATAGACTTTTATCCAAATATCGTCAGGTACAGTAAAATCATGGACGTTTCTTCCGCATACCTCGCACCTTGCGCATTCCTCTATCAGCGGATATGTCTTAAGGAATTTGCGGTTGATTTTCTGCCATATGTTCCATTTGAATATGCGTATACATTCCTTGATTTTATTAAAGTAAATGTATATCATTTTCTTGTCGTATCCATTAAACATTTTCCAATACCTCAACAATTTTCCGGCTACTGTTGCCGTCCCCGTATGGGTTATCGCACTTCCCCACTGTTGCATTCCATTCTCTAGCGCGGTCTATGGCGGTCAAAATAGCCTCTGTTTCGCACGGACAGCTAAATGTATTGCTTGCCTTTATTCGTCCGTCTTGTCGGCTGCCAACAGTCACGGAAGGTATGCTGAATGAAGCAGATTCTATAATTCCGCTTGAGCTGTTGCCAACCATGAAACTTGCGAATTGTAACAAGGATAAGTAAGTTAGGTGGTCAAGGTTGTCAACTCCAACCCATCCGTCAACCCATCCTAATTTTTCATTCACTTTTTGAATGATTTTTGTAAATCCAGGATCAATGTTTGGTCCTATCCATAAAACCTGTGTTTTCAGGGCTTCCATGGCCTCAATAAGTGATTTTATATGCTCTTTGGTCCGCCCTAGTTCTTTCGTCACCGGATGAAAACATGCCACAATAAACGGCTGATTCAAGTCAATTAAAACACGTTGCTGTAATTCCTGCTTGGAAAGTAACTTTGCGCGGTGGATATAGTCAAGACCAGGACTGCCGACAGTGAAAACCTTTAAGCCGTTTATGCCCATTTTACATAAGTTCATTGAATAGTCATAATTTGATGTGAAATGAATATCGGCCATCATAGTTATTGCGTTGCGCAGTTCGTTGTCAAATGCGCCTGTTGTAACTTCTCCACCATGGATATGTGCTATCGGTATGTTCAGTAACAATGCGGCTGTGGCGGCTGCTAACATTTCCCACCTATCACCTAAGCAAATTACCATATCAGACTTTAAAATACGCAAATCGTCAAGGCAATCCTTGTAAAATTGTCCAAAGTCGTCGATTGAATGTATAGGATTTACACGGCATAAACTTTTCCCGAATTTATCATTAATTTCTTGAAAGTTTTGGTGATTTGTTGGACATATTATCTGCAATGCTATATTGTAGTTGTCTTGCAAATCATTCATTATCCAGTATAGGTACGGATAGTCTGCCCGGCAAGTGGTGATTACACAGATTTTTTTCATAATGCCTCCTTTAAAAATGACATTTGCAATTTGTGCATTTTATCTGCAACTGTTTTTATTTTATCTGCCTTTTGAAAGTTGTTTTTATGTTCCTCATC
>JBAZHB010000090.1:0-5679 GCA_041652535.1 Candidatus Babeliales bacterium | reverse complement strand
TACCGTTGTGGCTGTGGTGGTCGCTGCTCCACCTTTATCGCCTTCTCCATCCATAAACGGTGTTTTGAAATATTCAAATAATTTCATAAAATCCTCCATATGAGTTTTTTGCCCGATTCTCACGGTTAAATTAAAAAGCGCCCTTACCGGCTGTTACTTACCTCCATACGTTCCAGACATTTTTCCGCCATTCTTTGACGGTTTGCCCCGGAGATCGCCGCCCTTCTGTGTTTTCATAAGGCCGGTTTCTTTCTCACCGCCTCCGCCCTGAACAAATGAACCCTTGCAAGGCATACTCTTTTTCATAACTATCACCTCTTTTCTATAAGATAACTATTCCAAATTGAATTCATCATTCTTTGGTCTTCTATGTCAGATACTTCCCTTGATTCAACGTTGCCCCTTTGGGAAGCAAGCATATCCTGTATGTACTGCCCGGTTACGTTGGGTTTGTGGTGCGTTTTTGTGCCGCTTGGGTCTTTGTCGTATCGGCATCCGGTTGTGAATGTTCCTTTGTTCTGCATCATAAAATCACTTCCCTTTTATGGGTTTCATTTTCATTACCGATTTCATGGCAGTAAGTTCTTCTGATGCAATTTTCTTAGCAGATTCCAGCCTCTTAGGGTCTCGTCTGATTTCTTCCGCACGTTTTAATATTCGTGCATCTTCCTCAATTTGCCATTTCTTTTCCATGGCATTTGCTTTCATTTTTCATCAACCTCCATAAGAGTAAATTTCTCACCTTCCCGAAAAAGTTGTTCATCCATTTTCTCAAAAGGCTTCAAGCCTGTTTCTACAATTTCACAGTCGCCAAACTGGGCTAATAATTCCTTGATTGAATATCTTTTCATACCCAATACTATTAAACCGCTTAAATTGCTTGTAGCCGCTTTTAGAATAGCTTTGGCTATTTGTTCTTTGCTTGCGCCGTACCGGGTCGCGTTTAAGTCTGTGACTGTCAAAGGCAAGCCTTGCTTTTGCTGTTCAGACCATATTTCTAAAACGCTCCCGGAACTACCTAGAATGTTGCCGCTGCGGCATACGATAAACTTCGTGCGGTTATTGCCTTGATATAAGGGGGCGTTCAATACCAAATCCTCTGCAAGTGCCTTTGTTTTCCCGTACGTGTTGATTGCGTTTACCGCCTTATCCGTTGACATTTGCACGAAAGTTTTTATATTGCGTTCAATGGCACAGTCTATGGCGTTTTGCACACCTATTACATTGGTTTTTAGCGCTTCAAGGGGTTGGCTTTCACACGTCCAGACATGTTTTAAGGCTGCAAAATTAAAGCAGGTGTCAATGTTTTCCATTGCCCTGCTTAATATCTCTTTGTTTCCGATATCCCCGATTATGTACCTAATCTTGGAGTGTTCTCCGTACTTTTGCCTTAATAAATGCATTGTGTGTTCGTGCCTTGCGTATATTCGGACGGAATGGATATCTTCTTTTAACAGTAGTTCAAGCGTTGCCTGCCCTAATGTTCCAGTGCCCCCCAAAAGAATTATATTTTTATTTGTTAACATTTTGTCCCCCTATTTTTTGGACTATGGAATTCAGCAATTGACCGTTTGGGCTATTCTGTAATTCTTGTTCTTGGCTGAGCTGTTGTTGCTCTGCTTGCATTTGTTGGTCAAGTTGCTCCTGCAAAGCTTGGAGTATGGATTCCGCATGGGGATAATTCGTTTTGACTAACAATTTCCACACAAGTAAATTCTGCGGTGTAGGCTCAAAATAACCCCCGCCGGCCATTTCAACAGTCTGCTTAATTATTTGGTCACGGTTTTTGTTCATTGCAGGCTCGGCGGAAATTTCAATATCGTATCCGCCCCAAATATATCTATTGGACTTCTTGTCAAGTTTCACCATGTCCAATTTGTTGAAAGTTCCATATTCAGGTTTCAGTTTGTTGTCGTTCCTGTACGGTCTGTCGCCATCCGAGAAGCAAAGTATAAAGTCGCACAGTAATTGATAGATTCGTTTGTACGCGATATTCTTTTCATTTGCTTTGATACCGATTTTTTCCGCAGTCTGGTTGATAAGCGAATCAGTCATTTTACCAGAAGACGATTCGCCCTTGTTTATGCCCTGCCACACGGAAGTAACGCCTATCATGTACTGCAGTTGTTCGCTTATGAAGGAATAGAATTCCAAAGCTTCACGCCCACTGTCTTTAAAATCAACAGTCTTGAAGTTCTGAACATCATGCACGCCTATAACGGTTAAGTCGTCATTGTCAATCATTTTGGCGGCTTCCTGTTCAACCTGTTCATTGTAAAGCACTTTAGTCGTGCCTTTCAGAATCTTTTCTTCATGCTTGTAAACCATTTTTTTCATGGTTTCTTCAAAGTCTGCAGTTCTTTCAATGTCCGATATTCCGACAATAGACTTTGACCGTGGAATGTTGTTCTGAATTATAACAGGAAGTGACTTAAATCCCCTTGGGTAGTAGTAAGGAATTTCCGTGTCCTTTGAAATCTTGACTTTTGGAACTTTAATTTTTATCTTTTTACCTTCTTCTTCAATCTCCTGTTCTTCCTCTATCTCGTAATCTTCTTGAACGGTTTCAGTGTCAAGCAGGACTTCGTTTCCGTCTTTGTCGCGCTCAAATTCTCCAGTTTCAGGATTATACTTTCTTCTATGGTAGAACTTTGGTGTTTCATTCAAAATAAGTCTGTCGCTGAATGCCGTCAAACAGCATTCGTCTTCATCGTCAAGATACCATTTTTCCACTATAGTATATTTGGTCAACGGATTCGAAAGTTGCTGCGTAAACAGATCCACAGTTGAATTAACATCGTTTGTATTGTTGACGTTTGAACCTTTACCGTCGCCTACGGAATCATACTTTATATCAGCGCATAGACCATATTCAGGAAGTTTCTTGGCAATGTCGCCATACTTTTTGATGCATTCCTGCAAGGTCAGATTCTCAGGAAGATACCATACCGGACATTTGTTTTTGTCGGTCGTACCGGCAGCCCACACTATGTTTTTGGGGTGAACTGTGATTATTTCAGGGCGCCCACGGAAGCCGGGTCCGATGTAGTTGTGATTCCACAAGACTTTATATGCCGTCATTCCGTGCTTCTTAACTTCTCTTTCTGCGGTGGAGTTGATTTCGTCAAGGTCGCTGCTCCGGATAACATAATCAGCCTCGGCCTGTAACTTTCTTACCGATTCTTCGTCTTCCTCGGAAATAGACTTGAATACAGCTTCGGGAATGTTCAGGTCAATTTGTGCTTCGATAATCGCCTGACTTATCCTTATCGGCGTTCTGGCATCGTCCGTTGCTGAATCCGAATATGTGTTGCCGAATTTTCTATTGCCGGTATATATCTGTTCCTCGCGGTCGAATTTATTGTCCCATGTTTCTTTTTCTTTCCTGGCGGCTTCAAATTCTTCCGTGAGTTGCGAAGCTTTACGCGTCATTTCGTCAAATTGTTTTATTTCATCCATTTTCTTTTTCACCCCTTTTAGGGCTTTAATAGGGTTAAACATGTGATCACCCCATAATCCGTTTTCTTACTTGTACGCGTTTAAGTGATTTTCCGTATTCCTCCAAGAACTTTTCAATAGGAAATTTTATATCCCTAAAACCTAACATTGCGTATGCTGCCATTCCCCACATAAATTGAACATCAAAGGAATTTTTATATGCAGTGTCAGAACGGTATAAGTGTTCGTCAAACGTTGCCATCATACCAATTAACCTTTCGGCTGCAAACTCCATCAATTCATCCTGTGTCATTTTTACAAGGGATATTTTCTTAGGTTCCGGCCTTTTAACTATGTCTTTAATTGGCTTTGTGGTATTGTTCATGTTGAATTCCATTTCATTTCCTCCCAAATATTTTTCGATAATACCGCTTCAATTGCGGGTTTGTGGTTGAATCTATCAATACCGATGGATGGATATATTTGTCCTTGTCCCATTGCTGCGGTTGTTCGGGGACATAAGCGCGTTGCTGTGAGCGGGCTTCGTGCTGTAGTGCAAATGCAATGATTGTGTCGTCATGACACCCATCTTCATGTTCAGGTTTTCCGCTGTCCTTGTAGATGAATGTTGTCATATCCAGTAAAGTATCAAGGTCGTTTACGGTTTCAATCTGTTCCCTAACAATCGCCCTTATCCGGTCTATTATCACAGGTCTTGATACTCCGGTGTTTTCAAAGCCGAATTGCTGTTTGGAATCTTCGTGAATCTTATCCTTATTCTGACGTTTGTATTGGTTGTAGTATCCTAATCTCTGAACTTCTTTTATTGTCGTATATCCGTGTCCGTCCTTCTGAACTTCCAAACAAAGCAAAGCGTCATTGTAATACTTGCATAGTTTAAATAATTCAAATCCAAACGGTTCCGGTTCCATGTGAATTTTAATCGCCGCAACCTGTTCGCAAGTCGAATTATTACCAACCGATGCGGTGCTGTAGTCGCCATCCTTTAGTCCGGCAGCTGTATCTGAACCTATCACGTATGGGAGGTTGAGTTCGGGATGCTTATAAATTTTCACTATGCCATATTTGTTGGGGATAAATTTTACTTTTCCGTTGCTGTATTCAAGGTCGCCTATGTCATAAGGCCTTGCTTTGTACCGCGCCCTTAATTGTTCGATTCGCTTCTGGACTTTTTCAAGGTCGAATACAGGTCGACCGGTGTGAAGGAATGCTTCTTCTGGTGTCGAAGGATTCTCCTGTTTCATAAAGTCAGGATCACCTTGACAATCATTTTCCAGCGTCCAGCGATACCATCTGATTCTTTCTGCCGGTAAATTAAAAAGTTCAACAAGCATTTTTTCATACTTGTTGAGATTGTTCATTATCCGCTCCCGTTCGTCTTCGGTTACGGGCATTTGATATTCTTCATGGTCGAACCAACTAAAGAAAAGTGGTACGAATTCGTTTTCGCCGTTACAAGCTTTATCCCACATTTCTTTAAAAAAGTTGAACCCTTGCGCTGTAGATTCGATGATGCACATCGTATCTTTTGTCTTTGGAATAGACTGCATTATGCCTATGAAAATCTGCTTTGCGTCGCCTTCATAAAACGCCAATTCTGACAAGTGTACATATTGGTGTGTGTCAGAACGGCCTATACCTGTACCTCCCGCTGTGGCAATTTTAAACTTGCTGTTTAATCCTATAGTATTGCCTTTGTCTGTACTCGGTTTGTCAAATATCAATTCTTGGGCATTTGAAGCTTTACGCAGTGGTCTTATAAACTCAGGTAGATTGTCGTACATGAATTTTGTCTTGTTAAAAATTGCATTTGTGCTTTTGTCTGTATGCGCAACTACTAAAGCCGTTTTATTAAAAGCTGTAGCTGTTTTATGTAAAAATTTGGCTTGTACAAAAGTGCTCACACCTGGCTGGCGCGGTTTTAATATGATTAACCTTACAGGCTTGCCTTGTGCTTCAATCTCCTTTATTTTGTCGTCTATTTGCCTTTGAATGTTATTCATAAGAAAAGGCACCTTTTCGGTGTCTTTGTTGATTATTTTTATAAACTTTTCTGAATAAACATCAAAGTTAAGTAGTTTCTTTATATCATCCATATTCACCTCTAGGCATAAAAAACAGGGCATTACTGCCCCGTCAAAGAAAAGGAGGAAAAACCATCATTTACAGTATATACCTCATTTTTAGTATAAAAGCATATAAAAAGCACACTACCTAAGT
>JBAZHB010000089.1:0-5693 GCA_041652535.1 Candidatus Babeliales bacterium | reverse complement strand
TGCCTCGTAAAATAGGCGGTTCTCAACGTAGCCGTATGCGCCGCCAAAGTTGAGGCAGATGAACAGCGCAAGTTGCTGAATAATTGGATGGATAATGTCTTCAATCATTGTTTCGTCTCTTTGGGTTGTTCGTTGCCACAATTAACACAATAAAAGTAACTTGTTGTTTTGCCGTCTTTTGTTACTGGAAGCATCTTTTTGTCGCATCGTTCACAAATCATTTTTGATTCGCCATATCATCAGGATATTTTTGGTAGTTTTTACCCTTTGGATTAGCCGTGCAAACTTTGCATACGTCATTATTTTCTTTTGGACTTTGACAAGTATTATTCCAAATTTGTGACCCACGTAAAGTGCAAGAGAATGAAGTTTGAGTGCAAGGATATGTCATTTTTGTTTCCTCGCTATCTGCACTATCATGAAAGCAGCGTACGCGATGGCCATTCCGATGAACCCGTAGTAGCCGTGGTGCAAGAATGGCGCTCCGAGGACGCTACTGAATATTGGCGATCCGTTGTCGAGGCACTGCTCGAAGAAACCTAAAAGTGCAATGGCGTACGAGAACCAAAATATTCCATGAAGCGTAACCTTTAAGGCTTTAAGTGGTTTCATGTTTTTTAATTCCTCTGCGTGAAGTATTCTTTCCATTTTGCAAGAGCGTCGTAATATCCTAAATTATGAAAGAATTGTAAATGATTAAAAAACATAGCTTGCGCTTTGTATGGTTTATTGCAAATAGGACAATGATGAATTGGTTGCTTATCCCAAAAAGCTTGTTTACGTCCTGTGCACATTATTATCATCGGTTACTACTACTATCATTAGAAATATAAACCTATCGCTGGCGCTTCAATGACCTTTAAACTGCACCGCGAAGAGTCCGCTGTGCAACGCTGTGCAAGTCAAGGTCAAGCAAGCGCACGCGAAATGTTTAAATTATAGTTAATAGTAGTAACCGTTGATGGGCGCTTCATCGAAAGCGGTTCGTCCACAATAAACCTATGCCTGAATCTTTAACGTGGGCAATAAAGCGCAAGCTTAAAGGTTCCCATCATGGTTTTATTATCGCTATTATTGTGGACTGCCTATTATGATATATCTCGTTAAAGGAACGTGTGTCGTAAACCTTCAGATATCTTCGCTTAAGGGCTAAAAGGTATATTTTATTTAATAGAAAAGATATAATAATAGAGAGCGCGAGGCACCCTTTCGGGCTTAAGCGAAGACTTTCTTTACGTTTGTAAAGGTTTTCTCATTAGGCTTTACAAATGTAAACTTTACCTTTACACTGTGTAAAGCAAGTTATGTTTAGGTATGCTTAGCGTATGCTTCAATATGCCTGTGATATGCATGGATAAAATTGATGAGAACAATAACCAATAACAGGTGTGTATTTCCAAATTTCTACATATGATATTAGAGTGTTAGGATTTGATGAGTAAATACAGGGTAATAGTGGATTAGGATTAAATAAATCTTCATCTTCGCTATATTCACCTAACAATGGAACGGTAAAGTTTACCGAGAAATGACCAGTACCCTTAAAGATTGATGTTAATTGGCTGTTCATAGTGTAACTTGTCGGTGTATATGTAGTTAGCATATAATGGTCTATGAAGCCATATTCATTATAGATAGGATTTGAATGAGTAATATTGTAATCTTCAGCCCATATCTTGATTGCCCCATAAGATACTTCAGAGTAGCTTTTTGCATCGATAGTAAGAGTAGCCGATACAAATGTTAAGTTTGCTGGTTCTGCCATTTTAAATGACTCTTCGTTTAGGCTGATATAGCAAGTGTTATAAACATATGCGGATGCGCCATTGTCACTTGAAAGGATACGGTAGTGTTCATCAAAACCATAGTAGCCTGCTGTGTTAAGATTAGTTTTATACGTTGGCAGCGTTAAAGAATTGTTTAATTCTCTGCCTTTTATCGTTTGCCAGTCGCCATAAACTGGTTGCTTTGAAATATTTTCTGCTATATCGCTTGTTTGTGGTTGCAAATCTGCCATAAACAACGGTAAGATTAGACAAACTATTCCAAATATTGAAATGTAAATACCTAATTTTTCTGTCATTTTGTTAATTCTTCCATGATGGTTCTACGAACTGTTACTACTATTAGTAGTTGTATTATATAAACGTTGTCGCGTGCACCCTTCTGCACATCGTGGAGACGCCTCAAAGTTTAAGCTGCCGCTTTAAAGCGTCATTGAAGGTGAAGTAGTGTGCCTTACGTTTAGTTAAATACTACCGTCACATTATAGTATAGTATATATGGATATTTCGTATTTACGTTAGGCAATATTTCAGACGTATAAATGAATGATTCATTTAAGGGATAATTTGTTATATTCAAGTTGCGATATGTTGAAAAAGCAACGTGTTCCATTGCTTCAGCTATTTCATAACTTTCGCAAGCCCAGTTTTTAGTTTCTATAGGATTAAATAATGTTACGGATTTGCGTGTTGATGATTCTTGAAATTTATAGCTGCATATGGTTCCTGCTAAGATGACGCTTAAAAGTGTGGCTATTATTGAAATTATTATGGCGTAATATGTTAATTTGTTTTTATTCATTTTAGTTTCATCTACTACTACTATTATTATCGGTAATATAAATATTGTCGTTTCGCCCTTGCTGATGTAGTAAAGAGTCCGCGTTATCTTGAAGCATCCTTACTGGTGCATCGGTGTGCCTTAATGTGGCTATGCAAACTCGCATTGGATGGTTGCGTATTCTTTTTCGTGTTTAAATTTTAACTGAAGATTTTCGGCGTATCTTTTGGCTTCTTCGATGTTTTGGGGCGTAATTGGTCGCATGTATATAAAGTGTTTGCCTGCATCGTTATAGTATTCAACGATAAGGTTTTCTTGTGACCAACTTTTTCGGATTCTAATTTCTGTGGTTATTTTGTTTCATCTCCAATTTAAATGAACCAAAAGACTATTCTTACGTTGTCTTTGCCGTATTGTTCAGCGAGTTTACGCATTTTTTGGAACAGTTTTTGCCATGATTCAGGAATCAAATCCTTTGCAACTACGTCGAGATATTTTAATTCGTACTTGTTTTTATCTACGTAGTCTGGATTTGTGTAAGAAGCCTTGCTTAGTGCCTTTCCAGTTGATTTGTCAATTGTCGAGACTCGCCCGTCATGAAAGGTTTGGTTCCAATCGTAATCATCAATTTCTGTTATAGTAAGATACGAATAGCCATATCCGACCATATCGTATTTTTCAATGGACATTTCTGTTTTCTTTCCCATCGTATCTGGAACGCCTTTTGGTTCAGAGATTGAATTAGCATTAACATAGTTTCTGACGCCAGCTAATAAACCAAATAAATCGTAGTGTCGATCATCTGGAATTTCTTCTACCGTTTGCCATAATCCGTCGTTGATTTCAAGATAACCTTTTATGTCGTCGCCCATTTATAAATCACTTTTGTTTATTATCGTCGCAAGCGCTTGACTTGTCCTCTATTGAGCCTTCATGGTCTTGTTGGCTCATGGTGGACGACTGTGCGCCTGAGTTAGGTTTAAAGCCGTTGTTTCTTGCAGTCCATCCGCTGACGAAACCTAATAGGAAAGTTTGGTTTACTGACTGTCCTAACACGCCTAAATATTCTCGAATTTGCGTGTCTGTCGGTATTTCAGATTGTTTAATTATTATTGCTTTTTTCATTCTATTGCTGCCTCATTGTTTGTAGACGCTGTGATTGGGTTGGGGATTGTGAAGATTCTTTTTGTGGGTGAATCGTTAATGAAGTTTTGGATGCTTTGCTGTGTCTTGGTGTTTTCATTTATTGGCACCTGCATCAAGAAGCCGCCGATTTCCGCGAGCACGACGCTTGGCAATTCGATGGACTTGTAAACTGGAATGTTTCCGATCCTATTGATTCGTACGCCATATTGATTGTATGTCGTTTCAAGTTGCCAGTTTAGTTTATGGTAGTCCTCTATTGTTAACTGGATGTGGATTGGGATTGCGCCTATTTTTAGCAACTCGCAGATGATGTCTTCGATTTGGTTAATCATGGTGTTTCACCAAACCATTTTTTAATTAATTTGCTCATTTCTGCGTGATAAACGTGGTATGGATAATCATGTTTTTGGTTATAAATGGTATCCGTTTCAACCTTGCAAAATTCCGCTTTGGCTTCGTTTAAAATGGGTTTAATGCCGAAAGCAAAACTTACTGCGCCGTTGCCACTTCTGATTTTTTCACGAATTAATTTATTAAGTAATCCTTCACTCATTTTGTTTCACCATGAATATCCTGTTATTTTCTCGTCTCTGTGATGACAGTTTTGTCTAAGACACTCACGCATTTCATAATGGTAATAAGCGTCTCTTCTATGGTCGTAAACAAACATCCAATGAATTCCTATTTGACATAAAAAGTGAGCTATAACCTTCTTCATCTGTTCTTCGCCTTTGTTTCTTTATTGAGGCATGATTGAGCCTTACCAGACTTCCATGCCGCCATAGGGCGATTAGTCATCGTTTTTGTGTCTAATTTGATTGGGTAATGTAGGATGACGCCATCTTTAAGTTGTTCGTTGTTTTTGTTTTCGTTAGACGTCATTGCTGTCACCAACCGTGTTTGAGGTAATGGTTACTTCGAGGTTTGTTACGGCTTTATTGTTGCTGTTCCATTTTGGGTGCTTGCAGATTGACATGAGAAATTTTAGGACTTCGGGGTGGATGCTTTCTGGTGTTCCTTGTAACACGATTTTTTTCATGTCTTTTGGATAAAGTTTGTTGACTGTAATATTTACATATGTATTCATTTCATATCCACACTGTTACTACTATTAGTAGTGTAATATAAACTTTACTAACTTGTTTAAAAACTGAATTGCTTAAAAATAGAAAAATAAGAAAAAGGGGTTGGGATTATTTATTTATTTATTGATTGTTTTGTTGTTGGATTGGGCTTTTAAGTATCCGTTGCACGTCGGGGTCTCTTCGGCAAATGTCGCTGACGAGTACGCTCATTGACGTGTCGTTGTTGCTGGCGTCGCGTTGCTGCTTGACTGTTTCAAGCGCGTTAAAGACGTCGATGTCGAAGTTAATAGATGTCAATGTTTTCCTGATCTTCTTTAACTTCTTAGCCATCAGATTTACCATCCGATGCCTTCGCCGATTGCAAACCAATTTCCCGATTCGTTAGCGTTCGTGACTACTGTGACTGCTTTGCCGTCGCATGGAAACGTTTCGTTGGCTGATGTGGCGAGTAATTGGGCTGATTCGCCTGTGGGCTGCAGCTTGATGAAGTGGCAAACGTCTGTGTTAGTGTTGATGTCGCCGCCTGTGCTGTCTTCTGTGTTAACGTAGGTGCCATAAGTTATTGCGACGTTGCCCGCGACTGACTTGTGGGTTACTGTAGAGGTGAAAGTCATGCTGCTTCACCTAATAGCCCAATGCCATCCATATGCCTGCTTTGCCGCTTGTGGTGACTATTGTGACTGCCGTTCTGTCGCCGAGTGGAAGGGTTGCGTTGACTGATGGATGTTCCGCAACGGCTGCTGTGCCCGTGTGTTGGATGTGCAGTTGCTCCACAACCCGCAGTGTGGTTTCGATGGTTCCGCCTGTGCTGTCGTTTGTGAAGGTGCCGAACACGATGACGCGGTCGCCGATTGTTGCGCGGTCAGTTATGGTAGAGGTTAAAGTCATGTTGACTTT
>JBAZHB010000088.1:0-5840 GCA_041652535.1 Candidatus Babeliales bacterium | reverse complement strand
AAAACGGGGACATTGACATTGATTAACCAACAACACGACCTTAACGCACAGTGCGAAATCAACCAGGCACAACGGGATGCAGAGCAGCAAATAATAAAACGCTATTGGCGCGAGGGATGGATTGAATGAACAAACCACAACTTGATAAAGTGGTATTCAGAAAATTTAAGGAAGGTGACATAATCGCTTTATTCCCATGCATGAAAGAATCAAACTATAGAGTAAACAGCTATATGCACATTGGACAGCATTCAGCGGCAGATTATGACGGTGTAATTTCCATAACCACACCTGCCACACAAGAAGAGTATGCAGACTTAAAGGCAGAGCTAACCAGCATAGGATACAACCTTAAAGTGCTAAAAAGACAACCACCTTATTATTATCGCCAATAAAACCCTATTTTTTGTTAAAGTTTTTATTATTTTTAAAGTATCCCCAGGACACAACCAACAAAACACAAAGAAACAAACAACACAAACACGGACACAACCAATAAGCCATAAAGCAACATTACATTAAAAACGCATGTGCACAACTGCCACACGGTTAGCACTACAATATTCAAGCTAAAACAAAGGGCACACGGGCACGAGCTACACGGTTTATTAATTTAAAGATAAAAGCCCCTGTTAATGCAGTTTTTAACATAAATGTGATAAATTAATCGTGACATATACGCTTAATGGCTTCACAAACATGTTATAAACGTATATTGTGGTATGTTATGAATATTTATATATGCTAATAGTAGTAGTGCTAACAGTGATAAAACATGCTATTCGAAATAAATGAAACTTTAAGGTTGTGGCTATTACAATTTAGCCACTCAAAAATCGAACATATGATAAATTCCCTAAAAGAATTAGATAAAGCCTGGTTCCCTTATCAGTATTGCTTTATTGCAAACAATAATGATGAGCGAACACTATTAGAAGTGTTTAAAGGTTGGTGAGACAGTGCCACAAGAAATAGCTTATAGGATCACAAACGCAATAAGATTTACCATTAAAGAACAGTCACAATTCTTTAAAATGGGACAACCTTATGACTGGTTATTTAATGAGATAATCACAGTCAATAATGACTATTACTTACTTAAAAAAAGTGTAGACCTTGCAGATAATCCAATATCAACAATGGAAGTTCTAAAACACATTAACCCTAATATCGAAAAAGAAACAATAACCTTATACCATTGTGATTTTTGTGGACACATAACAAACGCAATAGGCTTATATCACAAACATGTTTTTGACAGTCACGGCCAACAGCACTTTTTAGAAATAGTACACTCGGATCACGAAATAAAAAACCTGGAATCACTTTTACCACATGACTATAGCACGGAAGCATTAAACAACGTAACGGTAGAATCAAACGATACAGACAGCTTAAGCGCAAAATATATTTCTGATGACTACGAATTTTATGAGACAATAAGCATAAAAAGAGAATTCAATGAATATGGAGTTTGCTTTTTCACTCTACAAATAACACAATATAACCGCGATAACATGGTTGAAACATCAGACACACGCATTAATGAATATGAGGAAAGCATAACAGAAAAACAGATAGCAAAAATAGACAATAAAGCTGATCGCGAAATAACTAAATGGCATAAACGAAAAACATGGGAAATAAGGGATAGCTACACATGCAACTTAAGCGTTAAAGCTGATATAGCATCAGAAACAAACTATAGCAACTATACACATGAACAATACTTTAAAGCTGTAACAATAGAATGCACAACACAAAACACTGAAAAACTTAAAGCCTTGATAGCTGCAAAGGACATAATAATTAATCTCTACTTAAACCAATAAAACCCCTTTTTTTGTTAAAGTTTTTTATCAATCAATCTTTAGATATTTTCTTGCAGTGCAACCTTAAAGGCTATTAGCGTTTGCTGCACTGTGTCCACACTACACAAGCATCACACACAAGACACAACACCACAACAGTATGAGCGCGCGAACAAATTAAAACTTATTTTAAATGTCGGCCTAACTTTTCAAATCTGCCGCTAAAAAGCTCATCCTTATTTTCTTTTAGCATAAACATACATTTTATACAAACACCTTTAAAATTTACATGTTCACATGATATGCTACAGTCATTAATTTTATAACTTTCGCTGGTTTGAAAAATAACACCTTTAAATTTAATGTATGCTATAGCTCTCAACATATTAACACCACGCCTTAATAGTAGTAACAACAATATAAAACTTTATTACTAAATGAAACAAAAATGTACAAAATAGAACAATAATAAAGGCTCTTAGGATGCTACAGTGCTTCACAATAAACCACACTGCAACAGGGAATCTTAAGCGGAGTGCAGATAGATCACGCAACAATAAAAGGCACTGCACTATCCAACACTGTGCAGCTATTGCGATAGCATACGGGCACATGGCAGGATACGGATGTGCACGCGATCATGTGGTTGTGTATTTTATTACAACCTTGTGTAAAAAATTACACAACGTTAGTGGTCTCTCTCTTTTTTCTCGGTAGTTTATGCCACGTGTCATATGAATAGATATGTACATGCGTGTACATTTCTGTACATTACAACAGCTAAAACTTATCCCTTAACAACATAAGGTATAAGTAAAAAGTACCCCCTGGCTGCTAAAATCTCAAGGAACCCTATTTTTCTATAAAACACCTTCACTTAAGTGTGACAACGCGAAAAGTGAACCCAGACCCACCCCCTATCAATTATTTTCTTGGAGTCCCACGATCAGGCAAGCTGAGTAACGTTTATATTATTGATGTGCTGATAGTAGTAGTAACAATAGGAGATGAACAAACTGAGCATAATCAAAATCCTCATCATAATTTGGATTGTGATAGGAATTCCATTCAGTATCTACAACGCAGGCAAATATGCAAACGGATACAAAGAAGTACACGAAGGCAAAAGATTTGCGGTGTATAATCTAATTGGCGGATTCATCAATACATGCGTTGCTTTAGCACTTTATCTTGATTGGTGATCAATATGGAAACCTGCCCATACTGTCAAACCAAGTTCGAGCATCCGCAAAGCCTCACTGACCACATCGCTGAAAACCACTGGGACGACCTGCACCCCGATTATAAAGCGAGGACTCGACAATGAATTGCCCCGCTGTCAACTGTGGCTACAAATGCAAAACCTGTGGCAACGGCGAAAACTGCGCTTGGCTACAAGAAGAACGCAACGACGGAAGATTACGATGAAACCGCTAAGTTGCCGTTTCGGTAAACACGCCGACTCAATAGTCGAAGTCAAAGAAACACTTTTCAAAATAAAATCCACGCCAGCACACATGCCGATATTAGCTGGCTACACTGTGACAACCAAGTGCCTGCGATGCGGTAAAGTCAGAATCCACTACAAGTTCGAGTTATCCAACGAGGAATTCGTCATGCTAAAGTTCCACCACTTAGAGCTATTGGAGAAACAGCAATGCCAGTCGACTCGCTAAAGTTTTCTTTCAAGCCAACAAAGAACCAACCGCCACCACCGCAGCCAGACAACTGCCCAAAGTGCATGACGCTACGCCACGTCGTCAACATCGGCGGCAAAGCAAAACTGTACTGTAGTTGGTGCGGTTACACATCTAAAGCAAACAGGCTACACGACAATGATTCTTCACGATTAACCAAAGGCAAACAGGATAGGTGATGCTGACATGTGGTGGAAGCACTGTGCCAAACACGACATCGATTATCCTGAGTGGGACAACCATGAATGCTCGTGTCCGAAATGCAAAAAGGCTCTTGACGACTCCGCGCAACAAACAAAGAGTACACGGGAGCACGCACAATGACCAACCAAGACCACATGAGCCAATTTGTAGTTATCAAGTACCCCGAACGGTTAACGCGGGGACTGCGACTTGCAGTCGGCGAAGGCACATGGATAAACGCCGCTGGCGGAATAACACTGGGCAACGATGTGCTCATTGCACCCTACGTGGT
Organism: Candidatus Babeliales bacterium; assembly: GCA_041652535.1. Classification (GTDB taxonomy): domain Bacteria; phylum Babelota; class Babeliae; order Babelales; family RVW-14; genus UASB124. The sequence continues at coordinate 1,857 of JBAZHB010000088.1, read as the reverse complement.
CATCCACAGCAGCAACCACAACTTTGACCGCACCGACATCCCCATAAACCAACAGGGCAACACGAATGAATCTGTCCACATCGGCAACGACGTGTGGATCGGAGCGCACGCCACGATATTGCCTGGCGCAACGATTGGCGACCACTGCGTAATCGGCGCGGGAAGCGTGGTTGCAGGCAACGCCACCATTCCAGAGTGGGCGGTGGCCGTGGGCAACCCAGCAAGGGTCATTCGGTTCAGGGACACCGCAATCAACGATTTATTCATCGATTTGCTTGACGCAGGCAAAGATTACGGCTACGCTTTAGGATTCGCCAAGCTACAGTTGCACCGACGCAAAACGCACGACACAACCGAAGCCGACGCGCACTGCCCGCAATGCAACCGCGCCATCCACGACAGCGACCCCGAACGCCACGACTACAAGTGCCCCGACTGCGGATGCGACTGGTGGATGCACCGCGTAAAGACAGTGAAGCGCCAAGATGGTTAACGTCCTTGTGCAACGCGAATGCGACGCTGATACTATCGAATGCTACATGTGCCACACGCGAAACAGCAAATGGCGCAACAAGTGTTGGAAGTGCGGTGAATACCTGAATGCTTAAGATACAAGGCGAACAAACCGACTGCGAATGCTGCGGACACACCGTTGGGCGAGCGCTGTTATTCATTTCACAAGACATGCGGCTCGTGTGCATGAAGTGCATGGCAAACGAAGGCAACGCTTCCGCAACGTGGGTGACGCTTAGAACACGCGGACGCAAAGAACTCGGATACAATAGGAAGTTCATACCCACCATTGAGTTGCCAATGCACGGCACGCAGGTACTACTACAATGACTCAAGAAACAAGTCAAGCCACAGTCGAGTGCCAGCGAGCGCAACTAATCATAATTGACGCGCAGGAACTATCGGACTGGCGCACGATAATGACGGCAAAACGGTTAATGACACTGTGCTCGATACACGCACAATTCGATTAAACGCAACCGAGGTGAAAACAACTTGACGGAAAACAACATGAATATACCGACACAATGCAACACGACGTCGTTCACGATAACGATGCGATGCGCCTATTCAGGACAATGCAAAAGCGAAGGCTTAAAGTGTGTATCATGTGGCAACAACCCAGCCAACCAAAAACAAGACTACTACGTACCAAACTTTCCATACATATGCCCGTGGCAACCAAGCTATCCATACCCATACGTAATATGCACAAGCGACAGCGCGCAAAACCACTACACGCAAATAAATTCAACATAGGGCAGCCACAGGCACAGCGGTTCCACGCTTGACCACTACTGATGCACAAGACACATCGCGGGTCAAGGCTGGAACAAGCGGGTGCACCCACCCAAGTTAATTATCGATTAATGCCTATATATTATTAGCGTAAAATAGGTTAATTAGGAAGCCACACCGACAAACACAAGCACGGCGAAACCGATTAGTCCAATTTTGGTCTAATAATAGACCAATTTTACACCAATGCACAGCGCGTCAAACGGGCACAAACCGTTGCGGGTGCAACGAGGACAAGAAGGTGCACGCGAGTACACCACTTGTCTGCCACTACGGTTTATATACAAGAAGGTGTATAAAACACTACGGCACAATGCGGGGGCATGGTGGTGATTGCGCTGTCCTGCTTATGTTTCCATAAGTGCAACAGTTGCTTAAATGAGTTTGATTTGATTGATACAGTTTTCTGCTAAAATTGTATCAAATGATAAATTAGATATGTCATTCGTGAATCTTGCCATTCAATTCTTCTCACACTAAGCGCCCCTGGGGTGTATATTATTTTGCGTTTTCTACTACTCTTTAATAAATAAACAATATACTACT
>JBAZHB010000087.1:0-5854 GCA_041652535.1 Candidatus Babeliales bacterium | reverse complement strand
AGATGGGCAATTCGATTCGTAAACTAATCGAGCTTGACCCTGAAATCAAGATAGCAAGCAAAAACCCCATCATTAAAACCATCTTTGCAATGCAGCAAAAAGCGATTGCGCAATGCAAAAAAGATGGCAATTACCCCAAAAAGGTTGATAAAAATGCAAAAAGCACCACATAAACCTGAAAAAAACAGTCAAAACGTGCAGTTTCCAAGCAAAATGAAGCAGAAAGCTTCAACAAAGGAAATCCTGGTGTTAATCAGTGAAAACCAACAGAAGCAAGCTGAAACTTTAGTGGAACTCAAAGTGGGACTGGGCAAGCTGGAACAGAAAGTGGACGATTACATATGCAACCATGACAAAGTCGAGTCTGAACGGGAAACGCATCAACAACAAAACAGGGGCGACCTTAGATGGATAATCGGCACGTTCATCGGCATCATATTGGCAATTATAAGTTTCGCGTGGGGTGCACTACGTTGACCGAAGAAACTGAGATTTGGAAAATAATACCCGATTATCCAGCTTACCGCGTGTCAAATTTCGGACGTGTACAGTCATCCTTAACAAAAATTTCATTTGGAAAAAGGGGCATAGGCGAAAAATGGCGTGATTTAAAACCTCAAGTCGGTAGAAAAGGTTACCATTTTGTGAATCTTTACGAATCTAACACGCATAAATCGCATACATGCAGCGTCCAAAGACTTATAACTAAAGCGTTTATTCCCAATCCAGAAAACAAACCTGTAGTGCGACATTTAGATGGCAACAAAACCAATAATCATGTAAGTAATTTAGCGTGGGGCACTTACAAAGAAAATGAGCATGACAAAAAAAGACATGGCACTTGGGATAGTAAATATACAACGAGAGCCAAATTGTCAACGAAAGATGTCAATAATATTAGGCTTTTAGATCGAATTTTTAAATTAATGAAAGGCAAAATGTTTGAAACAACAATAGCTCAAATGTTTGGCGTTAACAAAAGTTCAATCTATTGTATAGTTGATAAAAATTCATGGAGTCATATATCAATAGATGAAGATAAACTTCTTGCTGAAAGCAATCAGATAGCTAACGAATCGTTTGCTTACTTAATAGACTTATTCTTAAAAATAAAGGAAAATGATTAAAATGATTCATAACCCACTTAAACAAATTAAGAACATTCTTTTCTCATCTAAAACAGAGGATACTCGACAAAAAAACTACTTACAGATGCTCGAAAAAGCATGTGAAGTAACCACAAAAATCTTTGTTAACAGAAACTTGGCAAAATGGCGTGATATTGAAAAAGCAACTGGAATAAATTGTTGGGCTATAACCGATGATAAACTGTCTTGGGCGAATGAAATAGACGAACTCAATATTTTGGGTAGACGCAGAATAGACAACAATTACAGCAATACCATATATGAACAATGGTATGAAATTGATGCAAACACATCATTGCAAACTAAGAAGCAAATCAACGATGAATGGAAATCAATCGCTAAAACAGGCAAGAAACTTTTAGCCACTCTGATGGATTTTGAAATTCCACGAGAATGCATCTACATCAAAAGCAGTGGACGCGGATTGCATTTCTCAGTATTTACAACGGGTTTTCGAGATGCGCAACAATTCACTAATGCTTTACAAACAATAATGGAAGCAAGCGGAATTAATCTGTCAATTAAGCAGTCACAAGCAAAAGGTATAATATGGGGATTCGACTCTGCGGCTATAACGAGTTCACGGCGGTTCATTAGGGAACTTGGCGGACAAAACGACAAGTTATCCGATATAACACATTATTGCAGTATAGTATCTACACTTGATATTGAGAAATATCCATTTATCACTAAACCCAATGACGTAGTTTATCCAACAAGCATTAATATTTTCACGGTCACAAAGGATTTTATCAATAAATTATACGAGCATGAAACAACTAAACTTACATCAGACACTAAAGACGTTGAAGGCACCGTTGTGTATAAACGTGAAGGCGTAATCGAAAAACTTTACACTTGCCCATTAATGAAAAAGATTGAATCTGATGCTAAAATTTGTAATGCATGTGATAAAACCAAAGATTGCCACAGTTGCCCAACACATTTAACAAATACAAAACGCGTGTTCTTAAGTCAGGTACTTGTGTTCTTTGGCGAAGCAGGCGAAAAAGAAATCCATCGCATTTTATCACTTGTGGAAGACTATAATGAAAAATATACGCAAAACCAAATAGACAATATCAAACGTAACAACCGTAAACCGATAACTTGTGAGTGGGCAAAAAAGAATAATCTCTGTCCAAGTTGCTCAGGCATAGACACCAAAAGCATTGTAAACGTTGCTTGGATAAAGCCAAAACTTGAAACACTACGCGAAGACATTGCTAACCATGTAAAAGTAAAATCTGAAGATAAAGATGTTATTGATTGCATTCTTGCAACAGGACTCGAACGTGAGTATTGGCCGAATGGCGACGCAATTTGGTTGTATTTAATAGCCGCATCTGGGTCAGGCAAAACCGAGTTAATGCGCCTCATGAACGATTGGAAACACACGTACACCATAGACGAATTAACTAAGGCATCTTTGATTTCAGGCTTCAAGCCCGAAGAAGGCACATTTGGCATCCTTGGATGCTTCGATGGAAAAAGCGTGTATGTGAAAGACATGAGCCAAACACTTACAAGCAACAAGGATGAACGCAACGCCATCTTTGGCACATTACGAAATGTGTACGATGGCTACGTGGAAAAGGGTTTTGGCAACGTTAAAGAGAAAACCCGCATTGAATCCAAGTTTGGACTATTCATTGGCATGACACCAATCATCGACGCCTACTATACATTAAGCAACCAACTGGGTGAACGGTTCATTAAAGTTAGGTTTGCATGCGAAGAAAACGATGTGTTATCAGACATTTTCGATCAGCAAACCGACACTTATCTACAGGAACGCAAGCGATTACAATCTAAAGTTAACGAGTTCCTAAGCAGCGTCACAATCCGCCAATACGAAGCCCCCGCGCAATATAAAGAGCTAATTATGGGCTTAGTCAAGTTCACAGCATCCATGCGCACGGCAGTTTACGTTAACAGTGAAAGCGATGGCACGCCCAGTTTCCGTGGCGAACGCGAAATGCCCTCGCGGGTGCTGAATCAAGCTAAGAAGCTTTGGACGATTATGGCTTGCGTGCGTGGCAAAGAAGTTGTGGATATTGAAGAAATCAACTTCGTGGGCAAAACATTATTGCAGACGCCGCCGCTGTACCGTATCCAGGCGTTTTATCATTTGCTCAAAACGGGTGTTACATCCATAAACAGCATGGCGGACGCGTTGCATACGCGCCACGAGAAAGCCGAGCAGATTCTTGAGGAACTCTATTTCCTGCGCATAGTAACCCAAAACGAAAACGACACTTACCAACTTGCCCCACAGTTTGAAAAGTGGGGAAAAGAGTACGACCGCATGGGTTGGTACAGGTGGCTTGACAACAGTTACCGCGAGTTCAACGAGTACAAGAAGGCGTCTGTCCAAACTAACCCCGAAAAACGCAGGGAAAGAGGATTAGACCACGATTGGCTCACGGCGGATAATCCAAACGTGAACACGGTGGATGAGTAAAATGAATTCAACTGATAAAGAAGAATGCTATCGTTGTAACAAGGTTATTCCTAACGATTCAGAGGATGTGCGAGAATGCGACTTTTGTGGTGAAGTTTTCTGTTCTGACGCTTGTAAAAAAGCACATGAAAAGAACGGAGAAAAAGAATGCTATGGCATGGAGTGGGATGAAACTGACAACTTCTAAGTCTTCAACTGAAATAGACAAAGTATACTGCATCGTGAAAGACTATGAAAAAACAGAATGCACTTTCGAGAACTGCCCAATTTATCTCTACAAAGATTGTTATGATTCTGCCAAAGATGACTGCCGTAAAAATATTGCGATGGAGATATAAGAATAGATAAGAATGCAAAAGAAACACTTTTATGACTACGCTTGGCAAAGCAACCCCAACGCAGTTTACGTTGGTAGGCCAACTAAGTGGGGCAACCCTTATCCAGTTGCACAGTTTGGATTAAACGTTTGCCTTAAGAAGTATCGTGAATGGTTAACTGAACAATTAAAGAAAGACCCAGGGTTCCTTGAGCCGTTACGCGGAAAAGACCTTGTTTGTTTCCGCCCGTTAAGTCAGCCATGCCACGCTGATATTATTACAGAGTTTCTATCGAAGACCACATAGCGTGTGCTCCCGCTGTGCCTTGACTGTTTCTTGTGGTGGCAGGTGGAGAGCCTCGGTTGGCTCAGCGTGCCCCGCCTTGGCGCAGCGTGTGGCAGGCTGCGTCTTGCGGGCGCACGCGCGGGGCAACGGAGAGCCTGCAACAGCCGCTTTCAAGTCCCATTCTTTTACACACTTTAGTGTCTAAAGCATGGTGACTGCCTCTGCAACGTTTACACACTTTTAATGCAAGATTCAGCAATATAATGTTTGTCCAATTGATGCGTGGAACAATCCACATTTTATATTTTTTCTGGGAGTTGGCGCACACTTTTACTATTATTATGTGGATTGCAAGGTGCATAGTAAATCTTGGTACGTGCGATATCTTCGCTTAAGGGCTAAAAGGTATATTTTATTTAATAGAAAAAGTATAATAATAGTGAGCGCGAGGCACCCTTTCGGGCTTAAGCGGAAATTATGGGGCTGAAAAAACCTGTTTTTTTGAAGATAATATACATGAAAATGTGTATAGAATACGTGTTTTCTAAAAAGAAGCTGTCCATAATATGTGTTGTTTCCGTGTAAAAAGAGCTTATATAATCATGGGGTTTGCGGTTTAGTGTTCGTACGCTTGCACTCGCGTGTCCCTTGTGGCGCATGCGTGTTGTACTGTTTTAGTTTGGTTTTCGTTCGGCTCAAACGAACGCTAAAACAAACGCGCCTTGCTGGATAGCGCTGTGCTGTAGGTGGGCAACGTTGTGCCTTATGTGGTTTTCGTCGTAGTCGCCCGCGTGGACAAGCGTGTTCCTGTAGTGTCCGTCAAGAAAAATGGTTTAGTGGGCACATCGCGTGACCCCGCTGAGTTCACGTAGATACAGTGGCTTCTTGAAGACTCAGTGTGTCAAGCGTGGTGCCTGCGTTACTGTGTCTTGGCGTTGTAGTGTCGTGTGCACCCATTGATCCTTGATTGTTTATTGTAGTGGATAGCGTTGTGTCCTTGCGCCTGGCACTTGGTGTAGCCTTGAAGAGTCAACAAAGATTCCGTCGTGTGCCACGGTGACTCAGTGGGCTAAACGTGGTGCCAACATATAGTGTTAAAAGGGCGTCCGAAGCCCACCTTGCGATGGACGGCACCGTTTTTGTCTTTGTACACAGACGACGCCGATTCAGTATGCGCCCCCGTTGCCGAGTGAATCTCTTCGGACATGTTTAGGGCACCCAAGTGTCTGCGGTAATCTTGAGTGCCCGTTGGCGTCGAAGGTTTTCTATATTCATTGGTTTAATTTCGGGAACCACCCGACAGTCCAGTCGTTTGACCTACTGTGTGAGAGATAGTAGTAGTAACCGTAGAATAAAAAGGTTACGATGTTGATTGCAATTGTTTATAGTGGTCGTTAGCGTTGCCTGTGATTGTTATGGTGCTGCCTTGCATGTGGAAGGTTGCTGAGCCGTCGTCGCACCAAATTGTTGGCCAAGGATTCCACGGGTTGCATGGCGCTGACACATAGTAGTCTTGTTTATAGTTTGCAGGGTTGTTGGCGCATGAACTGCATCGTTTGCCTTCGCTGGCGCATTGCCCGCTGAAACTGCAAGAAAGCGTCACGGTAACATTCGCGGTTGCTTGGGTTGTGTCTGTTATT
>JBAZHB010000086.1:0-6013 GCA_041652535.1 Candidatus Babeliales bacterium | reverse complement strand
TGTTAAGCAGTTTGTTGTCGTCAAGGAACTTCCTGCCAAACACTTCAGTAAGAGAGAATTCATCAAACGAAATATTTTTAGTGAAGTATTCCTGAATGTCCTCGTAGTTCCTGGTACCGTTCATTTTTTTCATGCGTCCGTGCGCCGATGTGCCGCTTATTGCGACATCGGGCTCGTCAACGGGCTGTCTGGTGAACAGTTCCTCTATGATGCTTTTGTTTGCTCTTTGCTGCCCGATTTCCTCCATGAACGCAAATATCGTTGTATCGTATTTGCCCACGAGGTTATTAAACTCTGTAGCTGTGTAATTAATCATTTATGCCACCTCCCCTTATATAGCAGGAGCAAAGATTACATAGATTGAACTGGTTGGAGAATCCGCAGTTGCAACCATGTGAACCAATAGCCCCGTGCCTACCGCTACCGCGCCATTAATGCTCGTTCCAACTGATGCGGAGCCAATATTTACTTTGGCGCCTGCAACCGTGGCGGCTGTTATGGCTGTAGACGGTGTAGTTTTCCAAACCTGATTATCGTTGACAGGTACCACTGTCGGGTAGTAACTCGCCGTTACTACGGATGAGGCGGCTGAAACCTGACAAACCGCATATACTGTGTCGGCTGTATCTGCATAACACAGGGCACCGCCCGTTGCTTTCAGAGCCTGACCGACATATAATGCGTACCCACTTAAAGCGGGTAATCTTTTCTCAGTGGTGAGGCTGTTACCGTCACCCTGAACGAATTTAGCAAATTCAAACATATTGAACCCCTCCCAATAAACAAAATAACGGGAGGTTATTCCCGTCATTCCGTTCTGTGATATTTTTGGTAATACATCTTTTGTTTCAACGGATCTTTAATTCCTGCCTTTTCAAGCTGCCTCTGCGTTTCAACGGGCACGGTAACATTTTCGTATTCTGCCGCTGCGTTCGCCCCGTTCACCTGCGCCGTATGAGATGTGCTCATAAGTGTCGCCTTGGCCTGATTTGCGCCGGTCTTTCTGGCATTTTCAACGTCGGTATCGTACCTGTATTCCTTTAAATGGCTGAGTAATGTGCGCTTGCTCTTGCCTTCATCCCACGCCTTCCATACCTCTTCGGGTATGTCCTGCGCTTTCCGAATATCCGTAAACGCCTTTTGCACATCTTTAAAGGAATTAACAAGGAACCTGTCCTTGCGCTCCTTTGCGGCCTCCTTAATCAGCGGATGCTCATTAACTTTTTCGTCAATCTTTTTCGTTAGTATTTCAAAGATTTTCTTTTCATCAACCTTTGCTTCGGGCGTGTCGTACTGCGTTTCAGGCGTTTCAGGTGCTTCGCCTATGTTTTCAAGGTATTCAAGATACTCGTCTACACTTGAGAACCCTTCCGGCAAAGCTTTTTTCGCCAGTTTGTCAAATTTGGACTTGTAGCCCTCGTTCTCTTTTGTCAACCTGTCGGCTAACTCAGCTTTCCGTCTCAACTCAGCCCATTTTGCATCAGGTTTTGTTCCATCAGGTATCGGGTCGGCTGCTCCCGTAATTTCGCCTGTTGTACCTGTGGTATCCGTATTTTCGGGGGTGACTATATCCCCTGCGGCTCCGCCGCTTGCGTCAAGTTCTTCCATCAACGGTATAGGAAAATATTTTCCAAACATAATAACCTCCATAATGAGTTTTTTGCCCGATTCTCACGGTTAGATTTTTAGGACTTGCCTTTGTTCTGGCAGGGCTTAGACCTTAAATCCCCACCCTTTGTTACTTTGGCATTGGACTGCGGCTTTTCGCCATTTGCAGAACCCATTGTATAAGTTCCTTTGTTGGGCATAACCTTACTCATGTGTATCACCTCCTTAACCTGTCGTTTATAATCTGATTCATCATTGCTTCTTCTTCTGCCTCAGATACCTCGCGTGAAGGCTTGTCACCGCCTTGCGATGCCAGCATTTCACGGATATATTTCAAGTCAACACCGGGGTTATAATGCGCCCTCGTTATACTGCGTTCCCTTGCGCCGCCCCCAGGCTGGATGAAAGTGCCGCAATTTTTCAATGTAATCACCTCTCAACATCTATCAATTCAAAGACTTCACCGTCACGGTACAATTCCTCACACAGCTTTTCGCCCTTCGTCAGACCGGTTATTTTGACCTCACAGCCTTCAAATTCCTTTAACATGTCTGATACTTTATGCTTTGGCATGTCGAATACCACAAGGCCATTTAGCCCCTCTGTGACCGCTTCGATAATTCCTTTCGCCACGCTTTCCTTGCTTGCCATATACCGTTCGCAGTTTAGGTCCGTAACTGTCAAAGGTAAGCCCTGTTTATACTGGTTGCGCCAGATTTCAAGAACAGATCCGCTTGAGCCAATCACATTGCCACTTCTGGTCACAATAAACCTTGTTCTGTTCTTTCCCTGCCATTGGTGGGCATTCAGTACAAGCCCTTCCGCTAAAGCCTTTGTATAGGCGTACATGTTACAGGGGCTTACCACTTTATCAGTAGACATCTGCACAAACGCCTCAATATTATTTTCAAGAGCGCATTCAAGGGCATTCTGCACACCGACGACGTTTGTCTGTAAAGCCTCAAAAGGTGATTCTTCGCACATTTCTACTCTTTTTAAAGCAGCACAATTTATAACGACATGAGCTTCTTTGAAGGCAATGTTAAGCCTGTTCTTATCCCTTATGTCGCCGATTAGGTATCTTAACTTCGGGTGATTGCCATATTTTTGCTTCAATAAAAAGAACCTATACTCATCACGGGCATAGATTCTTATTGCGTGGACATCTGTATTAATCAACTGTTCAATCAAAGCTTCACCGACTGTTCCAGTTCCGCCAATGATTAGTATTGTTTTATCAGATAGCATTGCCGCCTCCTATTTTCTTCGCAATCGAATTCAGCAACTGTCCCTGTGGATTTGCCTGTTTTGCCGCCTCAACCTGCTGTTGCTGCTGTGCCATTTGTTGCTGTTCCATCATCTGCTGGTCGTATTGTTCCTGTAGGGCCTGTTGAATCGTATCGGCATATGGGAAGTTTAACTTCGTCATCAGTTTCCATACCAGCAAATTCCTTTCGCTTGGTTCAAGGTACCCGCCGCCCGCCAGCTCTTTAATCTGTTCAATCAGTGCCGCACGATTCTTGTTCATTGCCGCTTCTGCGGATATTTCTATGTCCCATCCTGACCATACAGGAGTTTCGCCCTGCATCTTCACCATGTCCAGCTTGTTGAACGCGCCGTATTCAGGTTTAAGCTTGCTGTCTATCCTGTACGGCCTGTCGCCGTCCGAGAAACAAAGTATATGGTCACACAACAATTGATATATCCGCCTATAGGCGATATTCTTTTCGTTGGCCTTTATGCCTATCTTTTCAGCTGTCTGGTTGATAAGTGAATCAGTCATCTTGCCCGACTGCGACTCACCTTTGTTTATGCCCTGCCACACTGAGGTAATACCTATCATGTACTGCAGCTGGTCGGATATGAACGAATAGAATTCAAGAGCCTCCCGCCCGTTGTCCTTAAAGTCAACTGCTTTAAAGTTATTTACATCATTTACCCCGATAATAGTCATATCGTCGTTGTCAATCAATGCAGCAGCTTCTTCCTCCATGGCCTTGTTGTACAGAACCTTTGTCGTACCTTTGAGAATCTTTTCCTCATGCTTGTATATCATTTTTTTCATTGTCTGCTCAAAATCTGCCGTTCTTTCAATGTCAGATATGCCGACAATCGCCTTTGAGCGGGGGATGTTGTTCTGTATAACTATGGGAATGCTCTTTGGCCCTTTGGGATAGTAGTAAGGAACCCGTGTGCCTTTCGGTATTTTAACCACAGGAGTTTTAATCTTGTTTACCACCCCCGATTCATCCGGAATCTCTTCCTCGATTTCCGTCATGTAGTCCTCGTCAACGGTTTCGTAGTCAAGGAAAGCTTCGTTGCCTTTTTCATCCTGGACAAATTCCTCTTTTTTCGGGTCATACTTGCGCCTGTGGTAATACTTCGGTTTCTTTAACAAAATAAGCTTATCGCTGAACACCGTCAGGCAAAGCTCGTCGTCATCGTCAAGGTACCATTTTTCTATGACAACGTATTTTGTAAGCGGATGATTCATCTGCTCAGACATTAAGTCAACTTGTGCGTTAACATCGTTGGTATTATGGACATTTGAACCGTTGCCGTCGCCTACCGTGTCATACTTTATGTCGGCGCAAAGACCATAATCGGGTAATTTTTTGGCTATATCGCCATACTTTTTAATGCATTCCTGCAAAGTCTCGTTTTCAATATGGTACATGCAGCGGCATTTATTCTTATCTACGCTACCCGCTGCCCACGCTATATTTTTAGGATGAACCTCAATTATCTCCGGCCTTCCCCTGAATCCCGGCCCCTGGTAGTTGAAATTCCATAAGACCTTGTAACAAGTTATACCGTGTTTTTTCACCACACGTTCAGCGGATGAATTAACCTCGTCAAGGTCGCTGTTTCGTATAGTATAATCAGCTTCTGCCTGTAATTTTTTCACGGACAGTTCGTCATCCTCAGCTACGGGCTTAAACACGGCTTCGGGTATGTTAAGGTCAATCTGCGCTTCTATAATGGACTGCGATATTCTTATGGGCGTACGCGCGTCGTCGCTGGCACCGGCAGAATATGTATTGCCGAATGCCCTGTCGCCTACATAAATCTTTTCCTCACGGTCAAATTTATCATTCCACGGCTGCTTTTCTTTGTCTGCGGCTTCGTACTCTTCCATAAGGGTTGTCGCTTCTCTGACCATTTCGTCCATATCTTTAATTTCCTGCATTTTCTTTCTCCCCCTATCTATAAGGGTCTTGACAGGCTTCAATATGTCCATGCTATCACCTGCTTTTTTTATTCAAGAATCCGTTTCTTTATCTGAACACTCTGTATCGCTTTGCCATACTTTTCGAGGAAAGCTTCAACCGGGAACTTTACGTCTCGAAAACCCAGCATTGCATAAGCTGCCACACCGTACATGAATTCAATGTCGAGTGCGTTCTTATACGCCGTGTCTGTGCGGTACAGCTTCTCGTCAAATACCGACATCAGGCCAATAAGCCTTTGAGCTGCAAATTCCATGAGTTCATCCTTTGACATATTGCACATTGATTTCCGCTTGGTTTCGGGGCGTTTCGGAACGTCCTTTATCGGTTTCACTGTTGGAGCCATCCTGATTTCGGGTGTTACGGTGTTTTCAAAATCCATTTCATTTCCTCCCATATTTCTTTTGATAATATCTTTTCAGTTGTGGGTTTTTGGTTGAATCTATCAATACGCTTGGATGCGTGTATTTTGTACTGTCCCACTTCTGCGGTTCGGGTGCTGAGTATGCACGCTGCTGTGAACGGGCTTCGTGCATGATGGCAAACGAGAGAACACAGTCGTCGTGGAATCCTTGTTCGGCTTCTTCCTTGCCGCTATGTGCATAAATAAACGTCTGCATTTCTTGCAATGTGGCAACGTCATTTACAAGGTAAATCTCATCACGCACTATCGCTCTTGCTTTGTCTATCAGTTTCGGCCTTGTTGACGTAGTTGTCAGGAACCCGAATTTTTGCTGCTTGTTCCCGGAAATTTCATCGTATATCTCGCGCTTATACTGGCGGTAATATCCCAAATATTGCATGTGCTTTATGCAACTCAACCCATGATTATTTGACTCTGTAGCTACCAGTGCGTCATTGTAATACCTCGCAAGCTTTATCTGCTCCTCAGCGAATCTATCCGGTTCAGTATGCAACCTTTGTGACGCAACCTGTTGTCCAGAGGTGTTGTCGCAAACCTGATTTACGCTATAGTCACCGCCGCGTATGCCTTCCGCAACATCCGCGCCGATTACATAAGGTACATTCGGTTTCGGATGCTCATAGATGATTACCGTACCGTTCCTGTCGGGAACAAACTTGTATCTTCCATCGACAACATCAATGTAGCCAACATCTGGCGGTTTTTCTCTGTACTGCTTTGATAACAGTTCCAATCGCCTTGTAACCTTTGT
>JBAZHB010000085.1:0-6120 GCA_041652535.1 Candidatus Babeliales bacterium | reverse complement strand
CCTTGCGTATGCCTCGCGTTGGTCGTGTCGCAATCTTGGCGAATGTTTTGCATTTCAATGGTTTGCATTTTGGTTGTTGGGTCATTGTGAAGCCTCATTCGGGATTTCAATGTTAGCGTTATCGATTAGCCACTGTATGGCGTTTGTGTAATCGTCTTTGGGAATCTTTGAGATTATTTCGGTAAGTTCCTCTTGCGCTCTGACTGAATAATCAAGCGATGTGCACATATAGTTTCCAGCGACATATACCTGTTCATCCGTGTCGTTTAGTATGTCCTTTCCAGTTAATTTTGCAATGTCATTTCGCGCTTCTTGTAATAGTGATTCATATACTACGGCTACAGGGTCAATATCTTTTAGTGGTGTTTCCGTTGATTCCGCAAACTCTTCGATTTGGTCAGATGCCCAGTTGCCGTCGTGTCCACCTTCTATGGCAGTTTTAACGGCTACGTGAATATCTCTTGAACCAAATGGTGTTAGGCGATCTTTGAATGTTTCAATTTCCATGTCTAATTGGTCTTGATTGATCATATTATTTTACTCCAAGATTTCCGTGTTTTCTGTAGAATAAGTGTACATTTCTGTGTCATAGATTGCTAACGGAGATGTTTCGTCAATACGTTTTTCTAAAGCATCTTTAGTTATTGTTTTTTTTACATTCAGAGTCATTGTAACTCTGATTTGTTTAATAATTTTATTGGCTACGGAGTTTTCCATCCATCTTCACCGATTCTTAATAGTAGTAACAGTTGCTTATAAATATTGTTACTACTATTAGAAATAAGAAAAAGAGAAGAAACTTATGGTGTTAATTGGTATCCTTCCCAGTATCCTTTCAAGAATGCTTTAAAATCAATGAGCAGTCCATTCAGCCATGAATCGAGGTATTCTATTGCATATCTGTTTTTCTCGCAGTCCCAAATTATAGGCATTGTTTTCCAAAAGATGTTTCTGAGAAACTTTGTTCGGTTAAACTTGAATCTTTGAAGTTTATAGTGCATTTCAATTCACCTCTTTGATGATAATAGTAATAGTCGCTTATAAAAATGTTGGTTACTACTATTAGGAAAACTTAGAGGATATAGGCAAACTGCACTTGTTGGCCGTTAAGCTCAAACGTGTCAGCCTTCTTTTTGACGTATGGTCTGCTTTGAATCTTTGCGATGTTGTTTCGCAGTTGGTATAGGAACTGTCCCTTGCGCAAATTGAAAACGCTGTCGGGGTTTTTGGGGTTGACGTATTCTCTGCCTACGAATGCCCGTATATAGTTGAGGTCGTTCATTTCCGTGCTCCATCCGAAGTAGCGTTGCTGCGTGATCTTGACGAGTGCCTTGTCAAGCATGGCTGGAAATTGCGTTATCGCTCCGAATCTCAAGTTAAAGTTCGCTCCTACCGTCACCAGGTCGATGCATGGTGAAAACTGCTTGGGGCTTCGGAAGCACCCGTTGAAAAAGTAGGTGTGTGCTTCCTCGAATATGACGAACTCGAATGGTGCTCGCTTGAATCCTTTGTTCATGTGCCACTCGTAAATCGCTTTGCAGAATTGGATAACGTATTTTATCCTGTTGACGTAGCCGAGATGCGACAGGTCAATCACTGCCGACTGATTAGCTGGAATGTCAACCGTGGCGCAGTCGTGGGGCACTTCTATGATGTTGTCGATGGGTGAGTCCAGAGTCCAAACTTTTGAAACGTCGAGCGCGTAAACGTTTATCCCGTTGTCCATGAGTTTTTCTGCTTGGTGCTTGGCAAGCGTGGATTTGCCCGACTGTGTTGTGCCGCAGTCAAAGAATCCTGTGTCTTTAGCTTCGGTTATATCAAAGGGTATCAAATTATTTTAATCCTCAATGTGTTGGATGAGGATGTCCACGTTGATCGCTTTCAGTTTCAGCGTTTATTTCATTTAAGCATCTTTGGCAATACTTATCTGAATCATGTTCGGTTTCTGACTTGAAAGTTTCCCCGCATTTTCCGCAAATAAGCTTGGTCATATCTTTTTACCCGCTAATAGTAGTAGTAATGGAATATAAAAGCATTTTGTAAAGATGTTTTTTGATACCCCAACGGTCAAAAACGGTTTGCGTTGGGCTTATTTGCGGAATTACTATTTAACAGGGGACGATATTTAACAGGGGAACCCCTTGTTTCTCCGATAAAAAAAGAGGGGTGATTGTAGTTATGCGAATTGCGTTTGCAAGAGCAGTTCTTGAGCGTGAAGCACGTTGCTGTCCGCTTTTGGCGGAAGGCTCATTTTGAGCAGTTCGCTAAGAAGCGTTGTGGCTTGGTCAAGTTTCTCGATTGCATGGGGGCTGATTGGTTCATTTTTTTGTGGCATTCAAGCGTTCACCATTTTATTGTCTATCCGTTCAAACGTTGAACTGTTGGGCATTACGATTATTACTACTATGACGTATATAAGCATTATTTATCTGTTTTGGATGCGTTCCTGTTGCGGGCGCGTTTGTGTGTTTCGTTGGGTTTAGCCACGTCCGTGTAAAAGTCGCCGATTGGTTGCCGAATGTTTTATATTTGGTTCGCCACATAATATTCGTGGATTACGATGATGATTACGACAATGATTATAACGTGTATGGGAATAACCTTTAAAAAGGTGCGTGGTGCTTAAACTTTGAAAAAGAGGGGACGGAGATTGGCAGATTTGCCATTGTGCAACATTAAGCGCGCGGTAGAATTGGGCAACCGCGTTTACGTTCTCGACTGCAATCCGCCCGTTGTTGGTTGGGTGTGGCTCGTGTTCACCCGCTTCACCGACCACGCCCGATTCTTCAACAGCGTCCGTAATGACCGAGCGCTTGTGATGGTGCACATGTGCAGTGACCTTGCTGATGTTGGCGCGCGCTACGCTTGGCAGCCTCGCACTCACGCGCCGCCCGCTGTGCCCGTGGCTTGCCCTCGGTGTCGCTACCGCATCGATTATAAACGGCGATAATTATGGTGCGGAAATGCAGGTCAAAAGAGTTTCTTGCTTACTTGGTGCTTTCGGCAATCCGCGAGCGCCCAGCGCGCGTGCGATTCAACCACATTGCACTCACGTCTAAAATCGGCATCGGCAACCACGAGTGCCTGCGTGGTATGCTTGATTTTCTTGTTGAAAAAGGATTGATTGTTGAGACTGAGTTGATGCGTTACGTGCGTGGTCGAAGGCTTGTTCCTGACAGGCGCAAGCCTGCTAAAAGCTGGGTGCTCACCGATCGTGGTGAGTTGGCGTTTAAGAGTCTCAGTGTGCTTTGTGATTGCATGTGTGATAATATTTATTGAATTTTGATAGGTTGCGGATCAACGACTAAAATGTTTTTGCCTTCGGGTTTGATGGGGTAAAGAATGTAGAATCCGTCTTTGACTGCGGTTATTACGGATTCTTGGATTTCCATTGATGGGTAGAGAGTTATGTTTCTATACGATAGTATTTTTGTGTGTATAGTCGCTTGTGGATTGTGTATTGTGGTGGCTAATTCAATGTTTAATTTACTGTAGTCATCAAGTTTGAGTACTATTTGAAGTGGTTTGGCATTAAGTTTCCACAGGTTTTCAAGGGCGTTGTCGAGTTCGATAATCATTTAAGGTTCCTCGAAGTTTACTTCATTAGTATTATCAATGGCGTCTAAGTATGTTCTGTCTGTGAATTGACCGTGTATTTGGCATTCGCCGTAACCATTTTTAGGTCTGCCACACCAAGGGCAACGGTTTTCTTTCCATCGTGTTAATAGTTGAATTACTCTTGTATCCATTAGATTTCACCTTTAGGTTTCCAATTTTTAGGTATTTGCATAACGAAAACTTGGTCGCGAATATCTTGTGGATATTTGTTGCGTTGTTGATTTGTAGCCACGATGCAAACATTGTTTGCGGATTTTCGCAAATGTTTTATTATAGCGTTGAATTTTCCAGTGTGTAGAAATTCGTTTAATACTTGAAATTTTATTGGATATTTACTATAGACATTAACGTTACGAAGACTTGTTGGTAATGGATGTGTCTTATAGTATTTCTCGGTGCATTTTGGACGGCAAAATCCGAATTCCAACTGGTGATGGCAATCTTCTATTTTGCAATCGTATTCTTTATGACAGTTTAGGCAGGCGTGTTTGACCATATTTTATTCCTCAATCCTCTTTGCGGTAACCATGATGTTTTGCAGTGACCCTTGCGCGGTTTGCAATTCCTGTTCAGTGCGGATGCTCTTTAAGAGGCTTTCGATTTGCGCTTTCTTGTCGGCGTCAAGGTTTGTGCTTTTGAGTTGTTCCAGAAGCATCATGCGCTGTAGTTCGATTGTTGGTTTCGTTGGCGACTGGTTGTGGTGCCCGTAGATTTCGAGTAGTGGAAGCGCCTTTAACACTTCCTGGTAGAGTTCTTCGGGCGTTGCTTCCACGGGTTTGCTGTAGTTGGAAGCGTCTGCCCCTCGTGGCTTGTGACCCATGAGGAAGTCAACCCAGTTTTGGTTTGTGCCCACCGATTCCTGAATAGTTTGCCGACGCTTGCGCAGGCATTGCGGGTGGTAGGGGCATAAGCCTTTTGGGACGCCCTCGTCCGTTATGCCGAGCGGTGCATCGACTATTTTGGCTTCGTAAGCGTATTTCTTGAATACTTTGATTAGCCACTGGCTATCGTAGCCAAACGGCTTGTCAGAGCCTTTTAACCCTTTCTTGGCGAAGAATGTTTTAAGCTGCATCATGGCGTCGTGCCCAATCCACGCGGGGTACTCGTAGATTCCGCTGAGTTCGCGCCGAATCCGCACTGGGTATAATGGCAAGTCTTTGTCCCAGTTTTCGGTTTGGAAGTCGTCCACCGTCAACAGCGTGATAGCTTCGATGCGCAAGCCGAGATAATTATTGGTGAGTATCCAACTGCTGTGCTGGATGGGGGCTACGTCGCAGTGGCGTCGCACGATGTTGCTGTCGGGGATAAGTTCGCTTTCGCGTATAACAGGGGCTTTCGGCGTGGCGCTTGTGAGGGTTATTCCGTTGTGTCGGTAGAATGCGCGTATGAAGCTGTACATGACTGTGCCGCTTGTTTTCTTGGGGATTTGGTTCCAGAATTCATCCACGAGGTCGTTGATTTCAAGCACTGAGCCTGTGGTTCGGATTATGCGGTTGGCATCCTCTATTAATTCGTCGGGGTTCTTGTCTGTGAATTTGGTGTAGGCTGCTATTGAGTAGCGCACTTCGTCAAGCGTGTCTTTGGGGATGTTTCCCCGTTCCACATAGTTTGACCGTTTCTTGAGTTGCATGAGCCATCGGCGCACGGACTTGTATTGCGCGTATTCGCCGACTTGCTCTTCGGGTGTCAGGATGGTGGTCATGTTTTTTATCCACTACCTAATGGTTTTAGCATTTTAAATTCCAAGTTTTCAGGCGCAAGCAAATAGAGTTTTTCAGCACCTTTGGAAAGCGGTGACCTTTCTTTGATTGTATCTCCATGTTTTGTGGCGTGTTTCTTTGCCCATGTTAATGATTTATAGGTTTTACCGCATGAACAATCGTAAAAAGGTGAAGTTTGTATTTTGATACCGCCAACTTTTAGATATTTGGTCATGGCGTTTTCACGTTAATTATTTGCACGTCGCAAGAAAAGGTTGTTCGTGTTACAGGTTCCCACGCGTTGCTGTCATATGGTTGTTTGATTTTATAGTATCTGTCAGTCATGGCTGTTTTGCCTCACCAAACCACTTCTCAAACCATAAACTATCTATTACCGCAGCTTCAACTGAATTATTGATTTTCTTGCGTTGAGCGATAAAGTCGGCTTTTGCCTCATCCAAAACCTTTGGGACGACCTTATCTACAGCATTATTCCAGCCACGTGTGAAGGGATCAACAGGCATATCGCATTTCATCTCTGCAAGTTTTTGGTAGAGTTTGCCTTGAATGTTGGGTTGATCTTGTGTTACTGATTGTTGAAATTGGTTGTGGGATGGTTGTTTCCACTCGCCTATTACAGATATTTTACCGCATGAGACACACGCGATTAACCAACCGATTGCAATATCTGTTTTATCTTGGTAGTTTTTTTGTAAAATGTGAAGGTCGGTCGATTCACCGCACCAACAACATTCTAAATTTGTATCTGAGTTAACGTCTTTCATCGGTTATCATCTACTAC
>JBAZHB010000084.1:0-6188 GCA_041652535.1 Candidatus Babeliales bacterium | reverse complement strand
AGAAACGTTTTGGTTATATCGCAGATGCCTACAACATGTGCTCGTTGATCATTAACTTCAAGCGTATCGCCTACGCGCATAGGTATTTTGGGCAATCCCGGTCCCTGGTCTGTTGCCAATTTATCTTCAGCGCCTTTTTTATTAATAATGATGGCATCTGGTTCGCGTAATGCTTAGACTTTGCCTTCGAGCATAGTGTGAGGAGCTGCAATCAGCGTACTGTCATCAACACCAATCAGTATGCAGGTCTGAAAGTGCCCATTTGCTAATCGTGCTCTGAGAAGTCCTTTGAAAAATGGCGCGGCCCACGCAACCCCTTCTATGCTTCGTACGCGGTACAAATCAACATTTCTGAGCGGCATTATTTCATCAATGTATTGAATTTTAGGATCCATAACCCAAACTTCTGCCTGCTGGCTATCAGTAACGGTGCTGTAGGTTCGTCGCATGACGCCAACAAAAATGGCGGATTGCTGAGAGATAATGATGGTTGAAAATGAAAGGCTTAACACCATGCCGATGTATTTTGCCTTATCTTCGATAAGCATTTTGAGCGCTATTTTGTACATGTTATTCCCAACCTCCGCCAAGGGCTTTATACAGTGAGATAAGTGCGGAACTTAATGCCTGCTGGGTATTTGTTAATTCAAGTTCAATGCTGATACGATTTTTTTCAGCCTGTAGAAGGTCCATTTTGTTTGCCAAGCCTCCTTCAAACTGAGATGCATACAAGTCACGTTGCGTTGTCGCAGCTGATAATTTTTCAGTCAATACTGCCACCTGATCCTTGAGCTTAAAATAAGCAACAAGCCAATCTTCAACATCCGTGAGTGCATTAACAACGCTTTGGGCGTAAGACAAAATGGCTTGTCGTTGAGCGGATCTTTTTTCTTGGACATCATATTTAATACGTCCAAATGTTATAAGGGGCCAATTAAGTGCGGGGCCAATGGTCCAGCTTATGCTATTGCCTGAAAACCAATTGCTGCCTTTGTTTGCCTCAAAAATACTGCCGCCTAATAATGAAAAGCTTGGAAACCATGCCGTATTTGCATAGCCAAAATTTTCGGTTGCTGCCGCTAATAATCGTTCTGCTCGCCGTATGTCAGGTCTTCGCTGTACAAGATCAGAAGGAAGGCCGACTGCAGGCGCTCTATGTGTCATGGGAACGTCATGCTTAGCAGGAGCCAGGTTAAATTCTTCAGGATTGAGACCAAGCAGGAGTGCGAGTCGATTGATTGTTTGTTGAAGTTCTATCTGGCTGCTCAGTGCCTGCTTTTTTGATTCATCAAGTGCTGCCAGTTGATTAACATCAGGAATTTGGCTATCAACGCCCGATGAATACCGATCATCACGTAATGATAATATGTCAGTATCTACCGTGATTTGTTCATTGAGCAGATCAATTTTTTTCTGAAAGGAGCGACTATCAACATAGGCTTTAGCCACGTCGCTGAGCAAAATAAGATAAACCTCGTGCATCGCTTCTATTTGTGCCTGAAAATCAGCGTAAGCAGCTGCGCGGGCTCTGCGAAGTTTTCCCCAAAAATCAAGCTCCCATGATGCATCAAAACCGATTTGAAAGTAATTGGTGGTTTTGGGCGAAAGGTACAGATATTTGTTGTAATTTTTACTAAGCCCTGTTCGATTAACATTGCCTACAACGTTGACCTCTGGATATAGATCAGCATTCTTAATACGATAATATGCCCGTGCTTCTTCTATTTTTTCACGCGCAATGCGTAAGTTGTAATTATTGGCCAATGCTTTTTTGATAAGTTCATCAAGATAAGGATCATCAAAAAACGTCCACCATTGTGCAAGATCGGCAATTTCGCGCGGAAGCTTTTCTTCCGCATAAGCATTGGGAAGCTGAGGACATGGTTTTTTGTATTTAGGTCCCACCATGCAGCAGGGAAGCAAAGTAAGCGTAGCGATGATCAGTACGGGCTGAGCATTCATTTTTGTGCCTCATCAGGCTTCGCTTCAACATAAACATCAAGAAGTTGTCCTGCAAAAACAGGATATTTATTTTTAGGGAATTTATACACTAGCTGCAGGACGCGTGTATCAACGCGTTCAATGGCTGATCCATTGAGGGGAACCTTTGGAATGACATAAGGCTCATGATAGACAAATTCTAGCGGTATAAAGATTTTTGAATTTCCTCTAACAAAAGCGGTTGCAGGAGCTCCCATAACAACCCGCCAAGCATCTTCTTCATCAATGTTGACGCGTAAGTGATAAAATTGGGTGTCGCCAAAAAGAAACAACTGTGCTTGATTACCGGGGAGAGGCGTAATGAGTTGTCCAACGCGATCGACTGATTGTCCAACGCTTATATTAATTTGAAGTACTTGCCCATCCGTTGGAGCTCGGCTGATTGAACGTTCAAGGTCAGTTTTAATAAGATTGATTGTTGCGGTTGCTACTTCAAGCTTGTCCTGTGCTATTTTCATAGCATAAAGAGCCGAGGTAAAATTCTGCTCGCTTACGGCAGATTTGTTTTTCAGTCGTTGGTAAAAAGAAAATTGGATTTTACTATTTTCATATTCAGTTTGAGCGAGTTGCTGATTCTTTACTGCTTGATCTAATTGTGCTTCAAGCTTTCGTGTATCAAGCTTAAAAAGCTTGTCGCCTTTTTTAACACTATCGCCAACTTTGACGTAGATGTCGGTTATAAGTTCGTCAAATGATATGCCAATGGGCACATTTTTATCAATTGCTTCAACTATACCTTCTCCAGCTATGTAATGTTGGTAAGGCGATTTTGGTGGCGGGTAAGGAATACAGGGAATTGGTGGTTGTAAAGTTCCATAATATACCATGAAGATGCAGAATGTAACGCCAATAATTGCAAGGATAGGGAGAAGTATTTTACGTAACATGCACAACCTCTAATTTAAATGATGAATATTTTTTAAATTGAGATAAAAGTTCATGCTGCGTCAAGTAATCTCATAACTGCTTTAGTTTTTGCTATACGGGTTGGTGATTGTCTATCTGGGTAGGGTCAACGGGCGCTGGATTTTCTTGCTGAGGACTTTCATCATGCATAAGACAGTGTTCAATCCTTCTGCAGAGGCAACAGGCAGCGTATTCTGGATTGTCGTGTGCAAGTTTGCACAGATCAATTACAATTTTACACAGCTCATAAATTGAATAGACCGTGCCGCCAGCACCACATACTGCGCATCCAATATTGCCGAAGAGAAAATATTGATCTCTTGTTGGGTTAATTTGATAAATAATTTTTTGACATCCATATTGCTGTTGCTCAAAGTATGCATGAAAATAAGTGGCAGCGGTTGTGAGTAGCGCTCCGACTGAAACGTAAAGGGCACGATCAAAGCATTCCATACATATTTTAAGTGGTCGTCGATGGTCTGTGCGCTCGGCAGTATCTTCTTTCTGTTCTGATACTTCTTGCTGCATTGCGGTGCATTGAATGATACCGACAAACATTAAGTATAATAGTGCCAATGACGTTTTGGTGTATCTCATAGTTTCTCCCCCCGAGTTTTAATAAGATACATATATTACCTTAAGGATGTGTTGGATATTGTTGAGCAGTCAATGTTTTGAATACTTAACGTTCTTTTTATTGACGCGCATATTCCTGTCTCGTAGACTGACTTAGGTCTTAGTGAAAAAATCTTAGGTCTGAGTATGTGTAACAAAAGCATGATAATTTTCGGTGTGTGCGCGCGGGATGCAGCAATCCTGCCAATCATGCATTTGTTATCTCACAGCAATTCCAATCAACTTAATAATAATAATCGATGCATTTTTACATGGCTGAGGTTGATTGGCACATAACATCAAAGAGCATACTGAAAACGTCAAAAAGCCTCGGTAAAAAACCGGGGCTTTTTTAATGCGATAAACGAAAGGGCTGTATGAATCAAGATGACAATAATCCCCATAATATTGAGCACACCGTGACGTGCGAATGTTTACTAAGAACCATGCAAAATGTGGAGTTTAATTATGAAACTATTTTCTTTAGCCCGTCCTTATACTTCGATTTTGGATAAACGTGAAACTGAACGAGCTCTTGTATTGATTAAAAGTTTTTTTGAATCATCACTTGCTCAAAAACTCAACCTTATGCGTGTTACAGCGCCTCTGTTTGTTCGTCCAGGCACCGGCATCAATGATGATCTGAATGGTGTTGAGCGCCCGGTTCTATTTCCTGTTAAAGATGATCAAGAATCTCCTGCTGTTATTGTTCATTCGCTTGCAAAGTGGAAACGTATTGCGCTTGCTACGTACCAATGCACGCGCGGTGAAGGCCTTTATACTGACATGAAAGCAATTCGTGCTGATGAAGAACTTGATAATACCCATTCATTGTACGTTGATCAGTGGGATTGGGAGATGGCAATTGCTCCCGAAGACAGAACGCTTGATTTTCTTAAAATGATTGTTGAGCAAATTTATCAGGCAATGCGTGCAACTGAAACCGCTCTGATTACTCGGTATCCTCAGCTTACAGCGATGTTGCCTCAAGCTATTTATTTTGTACATACCGAAGAACTTGCAGCGATGTATCCATCGCTTACAGCCAAAGAACGTGAGCGTGAAGTCTGCAAAAAATATGGGGCGGTATTCCTGATTGGGATAGGCGGCGTGTTACAAGATGGCAGGGCTCATGACGGTCGCGCTCCTGATTATGATGATTGGTCAACCCCTACGATGGATGGCTTTAAAGGTCTGAATGGTGATATTTTGATCTGGAACCCGGTGCTTGATGATGCGTTTGAGCTCTCATCAATGGGTATTCGTGTTGATAAAACAGCGCTTATTCATCAACTTCTTGAGCAAGGTAAAGGAGATCGCCTCTCACTTATGTTTCACTCAATGGTGCTGAGTGGCAAAATTCCACTTTCTATTGGTGGTGGTATCGGTCAATCACGATTGTGTATGTTATTGCTTGGTAAGGCGCATATTGGTGAGGTGCAAGCGAGCCTATGGCCAGAGATGATGATGGCTGAATGCGCCCAGAAGAATATTTATTTGTTGTAAATTTCTCTGACAACGCATCCGTTCAAAAGAAACGTCCCCAGTGTCTGATGTCCTAAGCGGCTAGACGACGGGGACATTTTCAAAGAAATTGCTCAGAAAAGAGAAGCCTTTATGGCCTAACCCTTGCTACTTTTTAAAGGGAGCATCATAGAAGAATTAACGCCTTCAGCAAGTGGTCGAACGCCATTCCACTTTCTAATAGCTTCCCACATAATTAAATTTTGAGTTATTGATTTTGAGACAATCTCATTAGACTTAGCTTCACTTTCCGCTCTAATAATGTTTGAACGAGCTTCGCCTTCTGCGGTGGCAATTTTTTTTGCCGCTTCTGCTTTTGCCTGTCTGAGCTCATTTTCTGCTTGAATAGCTTTTTGGATGGCTTGCGTTTTTTCGGTAATTGCATGCGCTATAGCTTCTGGCATGTGAATGCGACCGATGATGCCGAATTGCTCGATATGGATACCATATTTTGCAATATCGTCATTAATCTTATTCTTCACCTTTTGAAGGAATTCATCTTTTTTTACACCGTTAATATCATCAAAGGTATATTGGATGCCTAGCGCAGTAAAAGCATCACGTGCTACGTTGCGCAGATAGCCATGAGTAAACATATCAAGGTTGTCAGATCTGAATGTTATGTAGAACGTAGGAACAGATTCTCGCAATATTGTGTACGATAAGTTAATATCGGCACCAATCGAAACTTGATCACTCGTATTCCAGGTAATTGATTCATCACCCTGTCTATTATCATGAGACCATGTTGCCGTTTGCATGAATACGGGATATTCAAAAACTTGTGACAATAATGGACAGTACAGTTGCCAACCGGTTTTGAGGGGTAAATCTTGCGGCCCTCGCGGTGCACCAATTAAATTAATTTTAATACCGACAAACCCCGGTTCAATACGAACAATGCGTACAAACAATAATAAACTGAGTACAAAAAGTGAGGCAACGATTAAAAGTTTCGATTTAGTATTCATGGTTTATTTCCTCTTAACTCTTAACTTAGAACTGCGAAAAGTTAACACATTAGACTTTATTCGCAACTGTTTTGAAAATAGATTGAACGGTGCTTAAAAAGATCGTCCCCAAGGGGATTCGAACCCCTGTTACAGGAATGAAAATCCTGTGTCCTAGGCCGACTAGACGAT
>JBAZHB010000083.1:0-6311 GCA_041652535.1 Candidatus Babeliales bacterium | reverse complement strand
TTCAACGTATTTGTCATACATCTTTTCAACGGGATTCCCGATCACTACATTGAAAGTTATTTTGTAAAAGTTGAATTTTACAAATAAATCCCGCAAAAACTGATACATATCTTTTGAAAAACAATAGCTGCTTTTCATTGCAAAACTCATCACTCCGAGACCGCTGATATATCCTTCGGGACGTTCTATGTCTGCTTTTAAAAACCCTATTATTTCATCGTTAGAATCGACACTTACAAACTCTAAACTTTTCCAACTGTCATTCGCCAAAATAAATTCATGACTCCACCACTGGCCGTTGTTATAAAATTTGTAAAAATCCTCATATACAATTTTGTTATAAGCTTTTTGCAATTTTTCTTTGTATGGATATGCTAGCTTTAACATAAATACCTCACTTTAATCTGTTTCTTTGTTGGCATATACAACCTCCTTAAAATTTGGCATTAAAAAACAGCCCTTTGGCTGCTATTTTTTTGTTGTTATACGTTTTCTTATTTTGGGTACTTAGGCGTAGTTAACGCCAAATACACAATTATAAGTGCCAAACCTATCACTGCACCGATAAGACACGCTGTAAAATCAATCATTTTTCTATCCTCCCTTCCACCTTTCCGAGCATATCCATAACCGCTTCTTCATCCTCGCGGCTGAATAAATACTGTTTGCATTCGTTTAATTTGCAAAAATCAGGGTGATATTTGCCGTGCATTAACCGGTGATTAAATCTAGTGCACATATGGTCTGTAGTTATCGGATGGTTCTCTTTTGGGTCAATGTGTTTGCAATCACCGCAGCAAGGCGTTATACTGTTGATGAAGTTTTTCATTTCAGAAATGTACATATCTTCACAGATCGCCGAATGGTATCCCTCTGCTGCCTTGCCCCTATCGTACGATATCGGCAATATCACTCCGCTTGGATGTTCAAGTTTGATATGGTCATCGTTCCAGTTCCACAGCAAATTGCATTTTTCACCAACGATACGAAGTTCACGGATAGCGGGACGGGATAGTATGTCAATTAGGACAGTACCCGTAACGGAAAATTTACTCTTTAGTTCGTCATACCTTGAGGGATATATTGGCATTCCGCAAGTATATTCTGCGATAGCCTTTTTATCGCAAAACTTTATGCTTGCCGCATACACATCGTCAGCCGTTATGTCAGGATCGTCAAGTTTCTTGTCAATAAGTCCTTTTGCATCAACGGGTATGCCAAACAGGTAGGATAGCCAGCTCATTTCAAAGCAGAACATTTCACGGCAGGCCCCCGACTCCTTTTGCGCCGCATAGTAAGTTTTCATATTGCATCCGGGATGCCAGTCATAAATGGATTGTCCCATATGGTATGTAAAAGTCATTATCTTACCGAGCTGCCCATTGTTGATGATTTCCTTCATCTTCTGTATGGCGGCGTGGTGGCGGAGTGTAGCACTGGCGAAATAGTCACCTGTATATTCCATCACATCAGCTTCGCAGAATACGGGCAATTTTAAATCATTTGCAATGTTTATATAAGGCTGTTTTAAAAGTGGCGGAACCGAAACGATCATGGCATCAAATTTTCCAATAAGTTGCATAGTACCTTTTTCAGATTCTTCAATTATTCGTCTTAATGCATAATAAGGGTTAGGTACATCGTTTGCTTGAATAACCGGGATGCCGTATTCTTTTCCTGGAATAACATTTGTATCAAATCCGACTATGTCGGTGTAACCAAGTGTCTGTAAAACGCGTACGCGACGCATCCCCATGCTACCTCCCGCGCCCACTACTAACCATTTTTTCATACTATTACCCTCCCCATCATTGCATCTGTCCCGCAGTCCATATCCGTCAATGGATTGTACGGCACATCATCAGGAACCGTGTTTATAACGCCGCCGCATGAAGCTATATATTTTTTATTGTCAATTTTGAATTCAAGGCGGCAATATTCTCCCTTGTGTATAGATAGCATCTCAATAACGTCTGTTTCTCCAATAGTCAATTTCATAATTCCACCTCTATAAACCTTTCTGTTTCGTCAATATCGTTCAGACAATCACCATTCCAGTTGTATACCGCACTGTGCCCGTTGCTGTTTACGCCAACCACATAACACCTGCCCTCAATCGCCCTCGCCTTAAGCAAAGCATCCCAGTGATGTATGCGTTCAAGCGGCCAATCGGCAGGAACTACTATTAAATTAGGTTTAATCATTTTTGCGAACAGTTCCGGAAAGCGCAGGTCATAGCAGATTACAACATACGTTTTCATACCGTTTATGTAGGTGTATGGCAGTTTCTTTCCCGGGATTCTGCCGTCGTCGTATCCCGGAAACAGGTGATTCTTTCTGTAGGTAAAAGAGCATACGCAATATGTGTTGTACCTTTTGCCGAAATGTTGTTCCTCAAAGCCATAGCCTGTCTGACTGTTTATGTATGTCGGCTTTACCATTTCGGGATAAAAAACAGGATGGTTTGCAACTATGCATTGCTTGCCATCCTTTACCTGCGCAAGTGTTATTTTCATTGTTTTTGCAATTCCTCAACTTTCTTATGAGTATAACCACACGCCATTAACCTTTGGTGCAGATGATCTTTGCATATATATCTTTCGTGTCCATCTTGCAAAGTAACTCTAAATTTTATTTTGTTATTGCAACCCATTGCCCAATCACACATATCTTTAGTGTGCTTCGGCGGAGATTGCGGTTTTGAATATAAATCGGTTACATCAATCCATTTTGCATTTTCAAAGTTCATTTTTTCAACTCCTTTAACCTGTCGCAATAACTTTTATTCAGACGCAAATTCGAACTTGCAATTTCGGGGTGTTTATCAAGGTACCCAACTATCCCGCCTACAAACTGGTTACGCTTGCAATTCAGATACACATCTTTCATAATTTCAAAGTCAGCTAAGTAGTCCATGCTTAATTTATATGGCCTTGCATAGCCGAATTTCAGCACATCAGCGCCCTTTGTGACATACGCCCCCCAGTTCGTATCGCCTGTAAAGTCTGCGTTTTCCAGATTTTCGCGCGGGTATGCTATGACATTCAAACCGAATGGCAAGCCTTCCGTCCGGACAGCCCTTTTGAACTTTAATTCCTTTGCTCTGTAGTAAACGGCATTGACGGTTTCCCTACATACAAGCCAGTCGTCAATCTCCGAAAGTATAATGTAGTCAACATCATTCTCTCTTGCTGCTTGAAGGTGTTGTGCGATTATATTACCCGCAGGTGCTTCATGATAGCCTATGCCGTGATTGTCGGCTATAGGTTTCAAGTATCGTCTATCATCCCGTTCAGTTGTGGCACACATTATGATCGGTATACCGGTTTTCTTTAAGCGGCTTATAAGTATATCTGTTACCGTTTCGCCGTTTATGTCCAGTAATGCTTTGCGTGGTAGTCTTGAGCTGCCTATGCGAACAGTAAGAAAAATAGCACAATTCATGGTATTTCCTCCAATATTTTTACAATTCTTTCACTGCTTTTCCCGTCGCCATATGGGTTGTCACATTTTCCTACCGTAGCGTTCCATTCCCTAGCCCTGTCTATAGCGGTCAAAATAGCCTCTGTTTCGCAAGGACAATCAAATATATTGTTCCCCCTTATCCGTCCCGCCTGTCGGTTGCCTACGCTCACAGAGGGCAAGTCAAACGATGCTGATTCAATGATGCCAGAGGATGAATTCCCTACCATAAATTCAGCATATTGAAGCAGGGACAGGTAAACGATGTGGTCAAGGTTGCTGACGATATGAATCTTCGGAAAGTTTTTTGCCGTTGCCTGTGCCACTTGCCTTATAACATCATTCTTAGGGTCACAATTTGGCGAAATCAGCAATATTTGTTCGTCTGTGCTTGTCAGAGCCGCCATAAAGTTAAGGGCGTGCGCTGCTTCATGGTCAGGTTCCTTTGTCGTGGGATGCAAACAAGCCACAATAAACGGCTGATTCAGGTCGATACTGACATATTGCTGTAATTCCTGCTTTGAAAGTAACTTTGTGCGGGTAAGCCAATCAAGGCCGGGGCTGCCGACGCTGTAAATATGGCTATCAGCATACCTAATTTCATCAAAATTGTATTTATACAGGCAATTATGGTGGTTTGGATTGCACAACCCCCTCATTCTAGCCACATTTTCAGCATATTTATGTGTTGCCGTAAAATGATATGTCGCCATTTGGGTAATTGAATTCTTAATTTCGTTATCAAATGCGCCTAATGTGGTTTCTGCGCCATGCAAATGTGCAATTGGTATGTTCAACAGTAAAGCCGCTGTGGCTGCGGCCAACAGTTCAAATCTATCACCCAAAATTACTACTATGTCAGGCGCTATATATGATCTTTGAAACAAATTTAAGCATTCTGTATAAAATCTTCCATAGTCTGCTATGCTGTTTATAGGCTCTGTAGCATATATAAACCTAAATTCATCC
This sequence comes from Candidatus Babeliales bacterium, assembly GCA_041652535.1. Lineage (GTDB taxonomy): Bacteria > Babelota > Babeliae > Babelales > RVW-14 > UASB124. Next base: position 1,880 of record JBAZHB010000083.1, on the reverse strand, counting down.
ACTATATTATCCCATGCTTGATGATTAAGCGGACATATTACAGATAATTCCATGCTTCCATCACCTTCAAGTTTGTCTTTTGCCTGTATGCCTTTCATAATCCAGTACAAATATCCGTAGTCCGCCCGTGATGTTGTTATAACACAAATACGCTTCATAGTTTTATCTCCTTTAAAAACTCCTTTATATCAATAGGTTTTTGAAAAAATCATAATTTTCAGGTAATTTTGCACATATATTTAATGCTTCATTTATTAGCACAAGTTGCTTTATGTCTTCCCACTTTACCCATTCGCCATTATTGCTTTCCTCGTAGCCACCATTTACTATGTCAAAATCATACCTTTGTATCATGGCTTTGTCCCTTTCAATACAATTTTCCGCCATTCATCATATCTATATTTGTGATAATAGAAATCTTCAAACAGTTTGCATTCCTGCTCATATTCTTTTTTAGAAATTACTTTCAAATGACTCGCTTTGAAATAGTTCTGCGTCGTGCCAACAGTTTCAAATCTCACATTGTATGGATAATCTTTATCGTTAGTAAGATAACTTACCATGCCAACTCTGCCTTCCTTGTTGTGTCCGCTGCTCTTTGGCAAATCATCATGAAGTATTAAGACAAGATCATCTGCGTCTATTTTATTTGTTTTCATAATGCCTCCTTGACCAGTACTGGACACAACGACACGGATTTGTAATCAAAACTGTTACGATACCCATACGTTATGCCGTTAATATCAATGTCAAACTCTGTTGTATCAGACCACGACGATGGTCTTACGTTTTTTACAACACCTGTAAAAGTTTTATTGCCGTCACGAACAAAAACTTGGTCGCCCGCCTCAATTGGTTTGTTTGGTATAGTCCAATAACTCATAATGCCTCCTTCAACACTCTGCATACCTCGATTATTTCATCTTCCGAAATATCGCTCCAAAACGGTAACGCTAGTGTCCTGCTTGCTATTTCTTCGGCTACTGGGAACATACCTTCGTGATAACCTGCATCCCTATACGGTTTCTGCAAATGAATACAAGGGAAATACGGCTTAACTTCAATTCCATGCGATAGCATGTACTGCATAACTTTGTCCCGATTGTCTACTTCTACGGTGAATACAAAAGGGCATACATCGTCTGTTGTATATTCCTGCCATTTGATTTTTCTGCCACAGAATAATTCGCCAAGTTCAGCAGTGTACTGCAAAGCAGCCCATTGCCGCTTAAGTTTAATTTCATCCCAATGGTTAATCTGCACAAGTCCTATGGCGGCCTGTAAATCCATCATTCTAAAGTTCCAGCCTATGTATGATGAGTCAAGCCACTGATCGCCCTTTTTGCGCCCTTGATTACGCATTGCCTGACAATATTCGACCATATCTTTGCTGTTGGTCACAATACAACCGCCCTCGCCTGTACAAAGCTGTTTATTTGGGTAAAATGCGTATACAGCTGTATCAAATGGGCGGTTCATTTCGCTGCCAAATGATTCACAGGCATCAAGGATGATGGGAAAACGCCATTTGCATACATTGCCATTGCCATCCGTTACGTTTGGATGTGAAAATTCGTTGACGACGCTTGTGTCAACAGGGTTTCCAAATATATCTACAGTCAATATTGCAGAGGTTTTTTCGCTTACTACTTTTAAACTTTCCTCGTACTTGTCTGTGTATCTTTTGCACATAGCTGTTTGTATTTGCTGCAAATCCATATTATAAGTATACCTGTCAATATCTACAAACACAGGTTTTGCACCTGCATGGACTATGACATTGCTTGAAGCTATAAACGAAAAAGGTGTCGTTATAACCTCGTCACCCTGCCCTATGCCTACAGCTTTAAGGCACAGGAATAGTCCGGCCGTACCGCTTG
>JBAZHB010000082.1:0-6392 GCA_041652535.1 Candidatus Babeliales bacterium | reverse complement strand
TTTGAATTATCCTGGCTTAGTTACCTATTCGGGCGACCCGTTGACGCAAAGGCATTTATCGACAGGAAATTGAACGACCCAGACATATCAGCCGATGATATTTATTCCACTGTTGTAAGGTTTGAGGAAAAAACATGGATATGTCCGGGGCGTCACGATATAACGTCAATCACCGGCACAATCCTCATAGACATAGTATCGCGCCCCGCCATAAGAGAGCTGCGCATAGTGGGTGAAAAAGGTATGCTAATGTGGAATTGGGATAAAGAGTTTATATATTTTGACAATGAAAATCCACTCCAGCGCCATCAATACTATGTTCCAAAAGGCAAGGCAGCGGAAGGGTATCATTCTTCGATTTGTGAAGAAATGTATATTTCTGAGATTGCCAATTTTATAAACGCCATACAAGGTAAAGAACAGTATTTGTATAGCCGTGAGGACGAAAAAGCGGCAATTGCCATGTTGGGAAAGGTGGAAGGTAAATGAAAACATTGCATGTTGGCTTTAAAAACTACGTCAATGCTGATGAAGTCAATGCAATCATAGACACAAAAAGCACACCTGTTACGAGGGATATACAGAACGCATTCGACAAAGGAACGGCTATATATGCTACAAAGGGCAGAAAAGCAAGAACAGCTGTATACATGAAGAACGGAAGCATTGTGTTGTCGGCTTTACAGTCTGGCACGCTTGCGGAAAGGCAGAATGAAAGCGAGGAACCATGTATAAAGAAATAGGAAAAATAGTCCATGAGATTCTGCCAACCAAAGATAATACGCGAAACAGCGAAGGGGCATTTATAACATTGGAAAACGGCGATATCCTGTTTGCATACAGCAAATTTAGCGGACAAAAAGACAACGACAAAGCCTGTATAGCTTGTATACGTTCAAAGGACGGCGGCGAAACATGGTCTGACAGCAAAGTCTTGTTTGAACCTGACAAGGCTAAAAATATAATGAGTGTATCTCTCCTTAGAATGAACGACTACAGTATTGGAATTTTCTACCTTGTTCGTAAAGGTTGGGGCGATACAAGACCGGTCATAAGGCGGTCATATGATGAGGGTGAAACATGGACGGAACCTTTATACTGCACACAGACAAAAGGATATTACGAGGTCTGCAACGACAAAGTGATAAAGTCAAACGGACGTATAATTGTACCGACAGCGTATTTTGGTGTAAAAAAGAAATACGATCCGCGATCCTTTCGCGGCACTGCGGTATTTCTAATTTCCGACGACGACGGCTATACGTGGAGAGAATCAAAAGAAATCTTACAAATGCCTGTTCCGCGTTCAATGACAGGCTTGCAGGAACCAAGTATAATCCAATTAAACGGCTATTTGTGGGCATTGTTTAGGACAGATATGGGTTTTCAGTATGAGTCCTTTTCACGCGATAACGGCGATTCGTGGACACAACCGCAACCGTCAGTCTTTACATCATCCGATTCGCCTTTGTCAATGAAAAAGTGGAATAGAATCTATGTAGTATGGAATCCACGACCGTCGCATTTTGGCTGTCCTGCGCCAAGAAATCCGCTTATGATGGCATGGAGTAGAGATGGAACCGTATGGGATAAGGCGTGTTTGCTTGAAGACCCAAACGAACCAATGGGATATTGTTATGCTGCGGTACATTTTACAGAAACCGACATTCTGCTTGCGTATAGCGCGGGAGAGTATAAAAAGGGGCATAGTTCGCTTGAAAGATTGAGGATAAGGAAAATTTAGCAGCTTAACAGGCTGCTTTTTTAACGTCAATTTTCAAAGATAGAGAGTTAGAAAGAAAAAAAGAAAGGGATGATAGTATGATAGTCAAGTATGTAAATTCAGTAGGAGAATGGGGTTATATTGATGGAATTCACTATGTTAAAGTTGGGGATGCGGGAAACTGCAAACAGGGAGAGATAATCCCCATCTTTGAAACAGTAGACAGTCGAAAGAGTTCAGATGAACGGCTTTTTGCGATTAATATGGCAATAGGAGATAAAGTTAAAGCCATTATAACATCAGAAGCGGCTTATTTATTGAACGACAAAGGACAGACAATTGAAAGATTAGTCTAATTTAATCAACTCTCTATCTTTGATTATTTTTATAAGGAGGAAATATGAATTACAAAGAACAGGAATGTATTTTAACTGAACCTGAAATCTTGGGAAAATTAAAATATTGGCAAAACAAACTAGGACTTGACTCATGGGAAATCAAGTTTTCTTTTAAAAAGCAATCACAATTAGGACCGACAGGACAGGCGCATTGCGAATGGGTGCTTCCAAAATCATCAGCTATCATAAATATGGTCTGCCATGAGGACTACGACTGCAATCCATGGCCGCAAGATATGGAAACATCCTTGGTACATGAACTATTACACATAAAATCAGCCGCATTCGACGATTTTGAGGAAAAGTCTCTACAAGATGCCATGTTTGAACAGTTTATAGACCAAATGTCCAAAATTCTTGTGACCATGGACAGGGAGGTTATAAATGCAGGGACGTAAAAAGCCATATACGGCAATCGGAATAAAGCGGTGCAAATGTGTACGTTGCGGCAAACCGGCACATGCAACATGGCAGGCCTGCTCCGATGATAGACTTTACAGACCGTTTTGCCTGCAATGCGACATTGAACTAAATGAAATGGTTTTGAAATGGGTAGGCTTCCCGGATTGGGAAGAAAAGATGAAAAGATATAAGGAGGAAATATGAAACATTACGCTACATATAGCCGTTCACAAGACTGCTTTCCTGCAAACGCACCCGATATATTCATAAAAGGTTCCGGTTGCCACGTCACGGCAGACAGCGGCAGGGAGTTTATAGACTTTGGCATGGGGTTACGGTCAGTTATTCTCGGACACGCATACCCAAAAGTAAACGAGGCAGTTAAAAAAGCAATAGACAACGGCGTTAATTTTACACGTTCCAACCCGTACGAAGGTGAATTAAAGGAATTGATTAAATCTATAATCCCATGCGCCGAAGAAGTGAAATTCGGCAAAAACGGGAGTGACGCAACGTCCGGTGCGATAAAATTAGCCCGTGCGTATACCGGTAAGGATATCATACTTATCGCAAGCGAGAATGCATTCTATAGCCAGCATGATTGGTTTATAGGCTCAACTCCTATTGACGGTGGTATTCCATGGGAAGAAAAATCCAACACGGTAAAGTATTCATACAAAGATATGACGGCAGGAAAATTTAAACTTAGCCCGATGCATATAGAAAAGTTCATAGGCCAGAACGATATCGCGGCGATTATTTTAGACCCAAGCACAGTTGATATTACGGAAGAAAAGCTTCAGTATATCCGGGACTTATGCGACAAATACAAAATAATAATGATACTTGATGAAGTGATAAGTTGTTTTCGTTACGACATAAGCGGAGTACAAGGAATGTTTGGCGTAAAGCCTGATTTATGCACACTTGGTAAGGCTATGGGCAATGGTTTTAGCATATCAGCTTTGTGCGGCAGAAAAGATTTGTTTGATTTAGGCTTAAGGGGAAAAGGAAACGTATTTCTCATGAGCGGGACTTACTATGGAGAGGTTACAGGACTTGCAGCAAGCATAGCAACCATAAAGGAATTGCAGGATAAAAACGTACCTGAGTACTTATGGAAACTAGGACAGGATTTTTCCGACAAGTTAAGATGCGCAATATATAACGCGAAAATGGATAAGTACATGCAGATTAATGATTGGATGCCTTGTAATCCGTCCATACAATACGCGACCTATGACGATAAATTCACACCATTAGAGTTGAAGACGCTATTTGACCAAGAAATGGTAAAGCAAGGCATCTTGATGCCTTATATAGCCCTGTCTGCCAGCCACGGTGATAAAGAAATACTACAAACAATCGAGGCTGCAGAAATGGCGCTGGCGACCTGTAGGAAGGCAATAGACAACGAGTGTGTGAAGGAAAGTTTAATTGGCGGTTGGACGGAAGCCCCGGTCTTCAGGAGAACATAAGGAGGTCAACATGACAACAGACCAAATAGAAAATATCTTGCGTTATCATAATCAGCGCGGATTCAAAAATGACTTAAAATTATTATGGGGAAGAATTGCAGACATGAAAGAATCACAGTCTGAAATTTCTTCCTTTAATTTTAAATTGGCGGTTCCGGCAAACCGTAACGCCGTTTCTTTTGTTGAGGTATACGTTATAAGAAATGCCACTTTATCTGAAACTGAGATGGAAGCAAAGGAACTTGAACGATTTATCGAAAAACTGGACCGAGCCATTGCCGATTTACCGGAAAATGAAAAAGGCGTTATTTTGTCAAGATATTTTACTAAAGATGGGAGCGTGAACGAATTCAAAAATGTTGCTATTGAGTGCAATTATAGTGAAAATTGGTGTGAAACATTGAACAAAAGAGCATTAGAACATATTGACAATTTGCTATGCGGATACAAAATTGAATGGCAAACACTTAGGTAGTGTGCTTTTTATATGCTTTTATACCAAAAAGGAGGTATATACTGTAAATGATGGTTTTCCTCCTTTTCTTTGACGGGGCAGTAATGCCCTGTTTTTTATTTGAGGTGAATATGGATGATTTAAAAAGGCTAATAAAAGACATAAAGCTTTATTGTATTAAATTCTTAAAGATTCGTGATAAAAACGGTAACATAATAGTTTTCGTTCCAAACGAACCACAGGAACAGCTGATAAAAATTGTTGAAGACTGGAAAGCAAAATATCCCGACCCTGCTACAAGGCCGACGCTGTTTATTATCATCCTCAAGGCGAGGCAAATTGGATTTTCCACGATGGTGGAGGCAATATTTTTCCACGAACTGCATTTTAGCCCCAACAAAGTAGCAATGGTTATATCTTACGATGAAAAATCTGCACAAAACATATCGGAAATGGCTGATAGATTTTTTCAGCATTTGCCCAAGTTTTTAAAACCTATGAGAAGACCGGCAAGGGGTAAGGGAATACTATTTGAAAATCCATCAAACAATCCGGCAGAATTTGAAGCGAATCCTGGCCTGCAAAGTAAATTCTTGATGGATACCGCAGGAAATGCGAATGCAGGTTCATCGTTTACGATTAACTTTTTGCATATTTCCGAACTGTCGAAGTGGCCGAACGCAAAAGAAACCTTAACATCATTGATGCAGGCAGTTCCGCAGTACGGCGCGATAGTTTTTGTCGAAAGCACAGCCAACGGAATTGAATACTTTCACAAGTTATGGCAACAGTCGAAACGCGGGGAATTAAGTTATGTGACCGTATTTGTACCGTGGTGGCAACACAAGGAATACTCAACGCCTTTTGAATCGGAAACCGAAAGAAATGAATTCGCGCTAACCTACAAGGAAAAGGAAATTCAGGATCTTTATAATTTGACGCTGGAACAATTGAACTGGCGAAGAATCATGATGAAAAGCCCAAAAATAAACAATGATGAGGATATTTTTTCCCAAGAGTACCCTGCATCAGACGAAGAGGCATTTTTAACTTCCGGACGTCCGGTATACGACCGCATGAAGGTTGCAAAGAGGATTAAATATCTTGAAGAACTCTACTCAATAACTCCGCCTGATGTCGGGTATATCGACTTTGTTGACGGAAGGTATAAATTTATTCCAGACCCCAAGGGTACAGTGATAATTTACGATCATCCGAAACCACACATTCCTTATGTAATCGGCGGTGATATAGCTGAAGGCTTAAAAGACGGTGACTGGAGTGTGTCTCAACTGTGCGACAATACAACAGGTTCACAGGTGGCAAAGCAAAGGATGCACATTCACCCCGACCTGTGGGCATTGGAACAGATTAAATTAGCAAGGTATTACAACCAAGCTTTGATAAATGATGAAATTAATAATCATGGACACGTTACCATAACAGCCTTGAAGCGCGAAGGCTACTACAACCAGTACAAACGTGAAATTTTTGACAGGATATCGCAGACCAAAGAACAAAAATTCGGTTTTGATACAAAGGAGCAGTCACGGCAAAGAGTTATTGACCGTACCCGCGCAATAGTCAGGGACGAAATAGACCTTATAAACGACCTTGAAACACTCAAGGAAATGCAGACTTTCATTTACAACGACTCAGGTAAAGAGGAAGCTGAAAGTGACTGTTTTGATGATTGTGTTCTCTCATTTGCCTTAATGCACGAAGCCCGCTCGCAGCAACGCTCCTATGTCCCTGAACAACCGCAGCAATGGGACAAAAACAAATATATCCATCCATCAGTATTGATAGATTCAACAACAAACCCGCAATTGAAAAGATATTATCGAAAAATATTTGGGAGGAAATGAAATGGAATTCAACATGAACAATACCACAAAGCCAATTAAAGACATAGTTAAAAGGCCGGAACCTAAGAA
>JBAZHB010000081.1:0-6436 GCA_041652535.1 Candidatus Babeliales bacterium | reverse complement strand
GCTTGAAGTCAATGATCAACGAGCACATGTTGTAGGCATCTGCGATATAACCAAAACGTTTCTTTCGCAACCGGTCGTTTATACCACTTATAAACGGGCGCTCAATTATGCGCCATTTGAACGAAAGTTGCTGTCATTCATCATGGTAAAATCCGATGGCAGCATATCCCCCCAAGATCTTTGTAAAAAAATTAAAGCAAAAACAGGCTTTGCTGCTTATACCAAAGAAGAATTTGAACAATTAACGATGAACTATTATTTGGAGTACACCGGCATTCCTACCAATTTTGGTTTTGCAGTCTTCTTGGGATTACTCGTAGGGGCTGCAATCGCAGGACAAATTTTTTATAGTTTCATCAGCGACAATTTAAAACATTTGTCTCTCTTTGCCGTCATGGGAGCATCGCGAACTCTTTTGATACAAATGGCGATAATTCAAGCAATATGGCTTGCCTTTCTTGGCTGGGGAATTGGCGGTGGATGCACCGCTCTTTCTGGATTCTTGTTCCAACGAACCGAATTAGCTTATTGCCTTACCTGGAGCATATTTTTGGGATCCGGCATCATTATTCTCCTCATTTGTATAGCAGCATTACTTATCAGCATTAGAAGGATCTTTAAAATTGAATTATGGACAATGTTCAAATAAATACTCAACCAACGATTGAATGCAAAAAAATAACCAAAAGCTTCGGCTCTTGGGGCGAAGATGTTCATGTTCTTCGCAGCATTGACCTATCAGCACGCGCAAACGAAATGATCATGCTCATGGGGCCTTCAGGATCAGGCAAAACAACACTCCTTTCTATTATCGGCGGCATCTTGCATCAGGATTCAGGGGAGTGCCTTATTCTGGGGAAATCAATTAACGATCTTAAAGAGGCCGAAAAAACAAAGTTTCGCGGCAAAAATGTTGGTTTTTTGTTTCAGTATTTTAATCTTGTTCCAACACTCACCGCTATTGAAAACACCGCAATACCCCTCATTCTCAATGGGCACCCACGCCATGAAGCGTTTGAAAAATCAGCAGCCCTTTTACTCAAGTTAGGTCTTGATAAACAACGAAATTATTCCCCAAAAGAACTTTCTGGGGGAGAACAGCAACGCATTGCTATTGCTCGAGCCTTTATCCACAATCCAAAAATAATTTTATGCGACGAACCAACAAGTTTTTTAGATCATGAGCGTGGACATCAAATTATGCAATTATTACGTGACATTCAAAAAGAAAATCATTGCACCTTAATTGTCGTAACTCACGATCAGAGAATATTAGAATTTGCTGACCGCATCTTAGAAATAGAAGATGGGGCTATTATTCATAAATCAAGTAATCCAACACCCACCAAAGCTTAATTTATCAGCTCACAATAATCGATTTTCGTGTACAATTTTATGAAATAATAATGGTAAAAAACGTTACAAGGAGTCGCAAAATCTATGGAACCACTTAACAGGAACTTGTTGGGCATGGCGCTTTTGTGCCTTGGACTCATTATTCTGATACCCTACATCCCCAAATTTTTGATCTTTGTGCTTGGACTTTATCTTGTATATTTAGGCATCAAATTGCTTAAGGGTTATTGATATCAGGAAACAGCGCCTCCAAAACCTCGCCGCCACCCTTTTCTAACGCAATGCGCAATGGTGATTGGTCTTGAAAATTTAGGGCATGTATATCAAGCCCTGATTTTATGAGCCATGGAATGAGGCTAATTTGCTTATTAAGCACTGCAATATGCAAAGCGTTATTACCCAAAACATCAATCGCTGTAATGGACACTCCGTACTGTATTAAAAGATCCAGAATATCAAGATTGCCGTGCGCAACAGCAATCAAAAAAGGTGTACGACCACATACATCGCTCACCTCGGTATCATTATCGCGTGCTAACAACTGGGCAACCCAAGCGCTATCATCCTGTTCTACTGCTGTAATAAGTGGTGTATTTTTTTCTTCATGCCCTGAAAAATCAGATGACATTGCCGATAGCATCGATGAGCTTGCAAAAAGTACGCTTACAACAACACAAAGTCCTATTTTTTTCATGATGCTCCCCTTCTAAAAACACCATCAACAAATCCTTGTAACCATACACAATCATTCATACGCAAAAGAAGAAACCATAAAAAAAGGGCCTTTGATGAGCGAGCATCAAAAGCCCTAAAAACCAGACAAGCTATGCGGTAGCAGCGGATGAATCGTTGATGGCTGTTTTTCCATGTATCTTTGTTCAAGTTCATGGATACTTACCATTATTCAATCCGATTGCCGTATTCCTACGACGCGCTACCCAATGCCCCATACCGACGGTTGTCACGCGGACAATCACATACGGTTTTACTCAAGGCAGCTGGAAACAGCATCATCGTTCTCTCGAACATGAAGAGCTGAAACCAGTAGCTTGCCCGGAATCTTTACTCGTGCATGTCAATTTCTATATTTATCTTACGCTCATCGTTTCGGAAAAATCAAGAGTTGGTTTAACTTTTTTTACAAAGTAATGAGCGCCTCAACAAAAAACAACCTTTTATTGAGAAAAAGACTTAAATTTTGCCAATTTTGGTCGAAATATAAAACATAAGAATGCCTGCCGCAACTGAGGCATTAAATGAAATATCAGGCGTCTTTTGGGGCAAGGTCACCGGCATACCCATTTTTTTCAAATCAGGGGTAATACCAACGGCCTCGTTACCAATTACCAAGCACAATGGCTTTTCATACTCAACCGTACAGGCATTTTTGCCATCAAGAACGGCCATATAAAAGTGATAACCGGCCTGCTTAAACTCGTTAACTGCATGTTTCAAAGATGCCGTTTGATAAATATCAAGATGTTCAGCAAGACCAGCTGAGGCTTTAAAAGCCGCTGGCGTTAAAGAAGCTGATTTGGTTTTGCACAAAACAATACCATCAACCCCTATACAATATGCGGAACGCAAAATTGCACCAAGATTACGCACATCTTGTAAAGAATCGAGCATCAGAATAAATGGCTTTTTGGCAGGATCAAAGATTTTTGAGGCATAACGGAATGGTGAAACCCAGGCTACAATATTGTTGTGATCGGTAGTACCAGCCATACGATCAAGAATATCACGGCTTACGTACTGAATATTGGGAACATATTTAGGCAAATGAGGAGCTATACGGTCCCATGCCTTGGGCAATGGTTTGGTCGTATAGATTGAGAGTAATTTACGTTTTTTTGCTTTAAGCATCTCAATAATTGGATGCGCACCATACAAAAGTTCACCAGCAACATCACGAGCCATAATATCCTTTATCTACGCGATAATCATAAATTTCTCTTCTAGCTTACCGCAAAAACTTGACCCTCCCAACCGGTTTTTTCTAAGTTCCTTAAAAGATCACCTTTTTTGCGAAGGATGTTTATGAATTCTTATAAATTATGGCTTTTTTGCCTTCTTTTGCTACCAGGTCAATCAAAAACTCAAAGTCCAACAGCCAATCACATACCCAAGGAAATCGTTTTTGGCCAATCCGGCGCCTTTACCGGACACTTTAAAATGTATGCGCATGCCATTCAACGAGGAATTGAGGCCTGCTTTAAACAGACAAATAAAGCCGGCGGCATAAGAGGAAAGCATCTTCGCTTAATAAGTCTTGATGATATAGGCGACTACGCACGGTTTCAGAAAAATATACAAACCCTACGCACCTCCTTTAATACTTCACTATTTTTAGGGCTCATGGACACAAGCAGCATCCTCTCGTTGGTTCCCTCAATGAAAGAAGGCAAGGTTGCCGTATTTTTCCCTTGGGCTCAGCATAAAGAGCTTCAAGATCCAAAACTTACCCACATCATCAACGGCCCCGGGCTCTTGCAGCCACAAATTGAAGCGCTTGCAAAATCTGAAGACATCCGTGCAAAAAGAATAGCAATCTTTCATGCTGACGATGATTTTTCAACACGTTGGGCCTATTTCTTGGCCGACCGCCTCAAAGCAGAAGGCCAAACGCCTGTAGCAATCGAAAATTTTAATTTTTTCACCATGAACGTCGCGCAAACAGCAGCTGAACTTATCAAAAAATCGCCCAAAGTTGTTCTGTGTGTTTGTACCGGAACACCGGTAGTCGAACTTATAAAATATTTTTTTGGGCACGGAGCATTTAGTACTCAATTTTTTGGAATCGATTCAACATTTCCCGTAAAAGACATTCTTAAATACACCGGGGTTGCATTTTATTATTCCTCTGCCGTACCTGACCCTGTCGCCTCAGAAATTAAACTTGCCCAAGAATATCGTCAGGCAATGGACGAATTTTTTCCCGAAGAACCCCCTTCTATTCTTTCATTCACCTATTACCTCTGCGCCCGCATTATCGTTGATGCATTACGCAAAGCACCTGATGAAAGCGCTCAAGCAATTATGCGGCAAATTGAGAATATGAAGAAAACTGAGCTTGGGGGCTATCCACTCGATTTTGATCCATCGAATCGTTACATCTTTGGCAAGAAAATATGGATAATTTAAGTCTAAGAAAGATTCTGTCATGAAAAGCTTTTTTAAACATCCACTCAACTTTATCACCCATTTTTTCACCAAAACTCATAATCATGCACAAAATTATCGCGTACGGCTTTGGTCTGTTATCATCACCTGCATAATCATTATCGCCACGCTTGTTCTTAAAAATCAGTCACCAAAAATTCATGACAAAATACCTGCAGTTCATCAATTAAGTGCGCAGGAAAAAAATCGCGCCACAGCCGTAACTGTTGGCCTTCATATCAACGGATTTCCTAATTTTTCATTTGTTAAAAATGAATTTACCATTGATGGCATTTTGTGGTTCAAATTTCAGTATGGGGCTGTCTCTTTGGATACCATAGGTGATTTTAGTATTCAGAACAGCATTATTGAAAATGGAGAAATAGGTTACAAATCAGCCCCTATCGTCAAACTTATTGGTGACGATGTCTTGGTCTCTTACCACATTCAATCAACTTTCAAAACAAACCTTAACTTCAAAGACTTTCCGCTCGAAAATCACCGACTTAATATTATTGTGCAAAATAAAAACTCAACGCCCTATGAGCTCTATTTTCAATCTGATGAAAACAATCTCGTTATTGGCAAAGAAAACCTCGTTCTTGATTGGGAGCCTGGCCAAAAAACGGTACACACCGGCTACCTCCAAGCTAATCTTGAACTCGATAATCCCGTAGCCGCCATTCGCTATCCCGTCGCCGTCTTTACCATCGATTTTGAAGGCATTGGCATCAAAGACTTCGTTTCGCTCTATCTACCACTCTTCTTTCTTTTCTTTTTGGCATTCTGCTTCATGTTTATTGAAACTTCAAAAACCGTAGAACGTTGGGGATACATTGCGGCAGCTTTTTCATTCCTTGTCCTCTTTCGTTTGGTAATTGATAACAGCATGCCATCCATTGGCTACAATACTCATATTGACTTCATCTTCGACTTGCTGGTCGTCCTTCTTTTAGCGCTCCTCTTTTTTCAAGTGTATATCCAGATTTCTCTTCAAAATATTCAACAATCACCTGAGCATTCACACAAACAGAGCAAAGAAAAATTAGAGCACCTTAATAACACCTTTTTTCTGTGCATTCTTATTACATTATCCCTCTGCATGATTTACTCACTCTTCAGGTAAACTTTTTGCCTCTCACTTCCAAAAAATCTATACTCGGACAAAAAAATTGTTACCGAGGCTCATATGTACTTACTTGAAGGCAACATAGGTGTAGGAAAGTCGACTTTTCTACGATTAATCCAAAAACAATGCCCTGAAATTCTGGTTATTCAAGAGCCGCAAGAAAGCTGGAGTTCTCAAGCGTATGGACAGTCTCTTCTTGAAAACTTTTACAAGGATGCGCAACGATGGGCCTATACTATCGAAACGCTTGCGCTGGTAACCCGCGTCAAACATCACATGGCAACGCAAGCGCTTAAACTTCCCTTCAGTCTCATGGAACGCTCCGTCTACTCTGGACACTACTGTTTTGCCCGAAACGGATACACTAGCGGTTTTTTGAGCCCTCTTGAATGGGATGTCTATTCACGCATGGTCGACGTCCTGGTACATCAACATTGCAAACCACCTCATGGCTTCATTTATCTTCAAGCACAGCCAGAGATTTGTTTTGAGCGGATACAAAGGCGGCAACGCCACGGCGAAAGTCACATTACCCTTGAATATCTCAAGCAAATTCATAATTTTCATGAAAAACTTTTGATTGAAAAACAAGGAATTGCTGCCAACTTACGTCAGATTCCGGTACTCGTTCTTGATGTTCAGTTTGATCTTGCAACTCAACCAGAGCGCTTTACAGCGTATATTCAACAGGTCAAAGATTTTATGGTACACATCGAACAGCAGCATCACACTTTGATATCGCAGGCTATCGCCAAAACGGAGAAAACAATCTCTTAAAAAGATAATTAA
>JBAZHB010000080.1:0-6460 GCA_041652535.1 Candidatus Babeliales bacterium | reverse complement strand
CCGGTTCATCAAAGGTGCTTTTTGTTTTATCTACAACAAGTTCATATATAACACGCACCAATCGCTGTCGACGCTCATCAACAACCTGAAAAGGATTAGTGCAAATAAAACTCGCGTATGCTAATAATTCAACCCGCTTGCCATCAATTTTTGATACGGAGCCAACACTATCTTTAAAAGCCCCTACAAAAAAAGTTTTACGCTGATCATTTGCCTTCTTTTCAGCTTCAGCATTTTCCTTGTCGTTTTTTTTCTCGCGCTCCAAAAGGGGAATGTATGCTGAAGTAAAATCATGTTCCATCTGATTGAACAACAAACTCACTTTGCGATCAATGATCATTAGATTTTGGGCAACAGAAAAATTATTGGTAAGGCTCCGCTGCAATTGGAGTAATCCAACGATAATAACGCTTGAAAGCGCCATCGCAAGAATCATCTCAAGCAACGTAAAGGCATGACGCATTTTCATGACGACTTCTTTTCAGAAGATTGTTTTGATTCACTGCGCGGCATAACAAGAATCATACTGGCATATCGAGCAGCATTTTCAAATTTCCAAATCCCAACTGACCGCACAATTTTTGCGCTTTCCTTGAGTGGGGCAAGCGACGATTTTTTGGGCACCCCTTCAAAATCAGTAGTTATTTTCATGGAGGGCTGCTCGAGCTGTACTGTTACTTTTTTTGTCCTTTGAACCTGGTCTTGGTATGCATCATAAAGGCTTTTCTTAATCAACAAGACTTTTTCAAGCTCATCATGATCGCGCGTTATACGAATCCAGGCGCGTAATTGTAAATTTGAAGCAACTGCAATAGCAACGGTGGCAATGCTCATTGCCAAAAAAACTTCAAGCAGCATATACCCCGGTCGAAATTGTTGCATACCACTCTTCTTTCACGTACTACGTTCCCGGCCGCACTAATCCATCAAAAAAATCAAATGTCCCGAAAAAGGGATTCATTTTGAGCGTGCCACTCGATTCAACACCATCAAGCGTACGCACAAGATGTACGACCACATCTTGTACCAAGCCATCTGCTGTTACCGCACAATACGCAACCCCTCGTTGTTCTGCAAGCATTTCAATTTTGCCATGATAAACAGCGCGCAGTTTCACCGCATCTGCAAATTTATAGGTTGTTGCCATATAATCTGGCGATGCCTGTTCATATTTTATACGTCCAGGTTTATCTGGATCATCAACTGAAGCTTCAACCGTCACCGTATCATGCGCTTGGCCCTGCCTAAAAACAAGACGATATGGCTTGCGCTGTTCAAGTGCATTGTGTCGCGCAAAAAGTACCAAATTATTTAAATCTTCGGTGATATTTTTCCACTCAACTGCAGGAGCCCTGCGAAATAAACGCGGAGCCGTAAAAACGGCGATGACCGCCACAAGGGCAATCACCACCATCATTTCAAGCAGCGTAAACGCTGAATTTTTATATCCCGTCAACATAACCTTCAGGATCGCCCTCACTTTGCGATGGGCCAAGGTAAATTACTTCAAAATTACGGTAGGTGCCTTTGTAACGGACTGGAGGACAGTTGTAGATAAATTCATTGCCCGCTTTATCTGCAATATCAACATCTTTAACGAATGGCCATTTATCTGCATTTCGTTTAAAGGCTTCAACATTAGGACGTGGATTGGTTACCAATGCGCGAAGTGTTTCACGTGTCGTTGGGTACATACCAAATGTCATTTTGTAATCAATCAGAGCTTCTTTAATCCGCTCAACTTTAAATTTAATGTCAGCTTTTTCGGCCTGTCCAAAATATTTTGTTATCTGCGGGCCAACAAACGCCATGATGATACCGATAATTACCAATACGATCATCATTTCAAAAAGAGTAAACCCTTGTTTTGCACGTACATTCATAAAAATCCTTTCGTTGTAGTTACTTAAATTTTGGACAAATCAGCCATACTAATAATTGGCAAGAAAATAGAAAGCATAATAAAACCAACAACAATCGCCATAACTAATGTCATTATAGGGTTAATTGCCGCGGTCAGCCCCTTGGTTCTTTCTTTAAGCTCTTCATCATAATCGTTACCAACCGTCAACAACATTTCCGCAAGCTTTCCTGATTGTTCACCGGTATTAATCATGTAGCTGGCTATCGTAGGGAAAATATTGGTCTCCTTCAAATATTTTGCAATTTTACCCTCTTTGATGATTTTCTCGCGAGCTTGTTGTAATTGTTGCGTCAAAACTTTGTTGTCTACGATATTACACACAATATCAAGCGCATCCGAAAGATTAACGCCACTTTCAAGAAGCATTCCCAACGTTTTTGAAAATTGCACAATCGCTTTAGTTCGTGAAAAATAAGACGTAATCGGCATACGTAATAAAAATTCATCAATACGATATTTGCCTTGAGGACGCGTTCGCGCATACAAAAAGGCTATAATGCTTCCGACTATTACTACGCCCAGCAACGTCATATTGGTTTGCACAAAGTTGGACATTGCAAGCAACGCCACCGTTGGCCCAGGCAATGTTTGCCCCGTTTGCTCAAAAAGTCCCTGGAGCCGGGGCACAAGTCCCACCAGCAATCCAATAACCACCAATAATGAAAATGACAGCATAAAAGTGGGATACGCCATTGCACTACGTACCGATTTTTTGGTTTCTTCAGCACGTTCAAGATATGTGGTGAGGCGCGTCAAAATAATATCCAGCTTTCCTGTTGCTTCACCGGCACGCACAAGCTGAACATACACATTTGAAAATATTTTTGGGTAACGCGCCAACTCTTTGGCAAATGGTTCGCCTGATTTTATACCATCTTTAATATTGATAAGTATTCGTTTAAACCGCCCTTCAAACTGTCCCTCGAGCAATTCAACTGCCTGGAGGAGCGGAACGGCAGATTTTAATAACACCCCAAGTTGTTTGGTAAAAAGAATGACGGTTTTTTGGTCAATTTTTTTTTCAAAAACACCCGCAAACCATGAAGCTGCTTTTTCGCCTGAAATTTCAACAATCTTTGTTGGCAATAGGCTTTGGCCCTGCAATGTTTCTTTGGCTGCTTGCAACGAGGTAGCCTCTATGGTTCCCTGAACACGGTCACCGCGTCGATTAAACGAATCATATTGATATAATGGCATAGGATACGGTCCTCCATGTAACAGGTACGGAGTGATAGCAAAATGCATATAAATGTATCACAATATACAACATGTCTGTCACATACTTGACTTTGGTATTATATTTTTCATATCCATAAAGAGGTTTTTTGATACTCTCTTTTTCCGAAAGGGTGCGACCATGCTCTCCCACCACTCTCTTATTTCTCGTTTCTTTGTCATCTGCTGCGTTAGTGTATTCATGCTAAGCCCACTGTGTAAAGGTAATGGACAAAATACGGCAAATGATCAAAACCTCAAGAAGATTCTTGATCTTAATGAGGTCCTTGGCGAAAGCCCATCTCAATTCGCCTCACAGTCGTTGCGTGAAATTTTTCATCGCAATGATGTCGCTGCGCACAATTTATCCACACGCCCTCTCAGCGAAGAATCAAAAAACGAAGTATTTCAACAATCTTTTCTTAAATACATCAAAGATATCTATAACCGCAAAGACTACGCCCTTGCGCTCTCTCAAGATGCCACACATATCATTAACTTTCTAGAACTCAGCAATGAAATGACGCTTGATACCAGCACCGTTTATGTTGGCTTGCGTCTTTTTTATAATAAATTCAAAGCAGCAGAGCTTGTTGATGATCAGGTGATTGTAAGTCTTCTTGAAAAGTTGCCAGGAGCAATTGAGCGCCATTTTGCTGAAGAAAATGCACCTCACGTAACAACTGATCTTACGTTTATCAAAAAACATATCGAGACTTCATTACTCACCAAGCTCACCGATCATTTGCAAGATTTTCAAGCAGCCCCAGACTCATTTTTATCAAATCTTGCTGAAGAGCTTGCACACTACTGCAAGCAACAAGTAGATAACGCCCACAAACAAGCATTCCGCCTTGAAACGCGCGAACGTCTTCGTCAGATGACATTTAGACTGTTTGATACCATGTTATCCAAGGCAATTTGGGATCCTAAAACTAATGAAAGTGTCTGGAAATCATTCACCGGCATTGCTAATAATCTCCAACTCTTAGGCAATCATGGCATCATCAATCACATGGATGATCTTGATGACCTGCTTTGGACGCTTACCCACCGCTTCTGCTTCTACCTGGATCTTACCGGAGCCGCATTACCCGTAAAATTCTATCATCTTGTTGAACATGATCTTGATAACAAAGCGGTATTCTTCCTGGAATTTAAAGAACAGGATGATGGAATTGTTTCTAAAAAAGAGACAATTGCAGAGGCTTTGCTTAAGGCCAAAGCACGCGCCATTGCTTATGAAAAGAGTGGCATCATAGCAACTCAAACGGTCTTTTAACATGAACCTTAAATTATTTTTGATCAGAGTATTTTCCGTCATCGCACTGCTAAGTACAACGAACATGCTCCAGGCAATGGCTCCGCAAGAATCAACCTCGAGCGATATTGAACGTATTGAAAATAAGTTGTTTCGAACACTTCATCAGGACAATGATGATGAAGCATGTAGAATTATTGCTGAGTACCACGATAAGTTTACGCTTTATACATTGGAATTGGCACTCGTTATTAGTATAAGGCATAAGTGTAATTCTTTTACACGTATGCTTTTCGATCGATATGGAGATAAAATTGACACTGCGTATTTAACCCTTGCCACGTGGGAGGCTGTGCAAAGCGAGAATAATTGCATACTCAGTCTACTTGTTGATACGCCAGCTTTATTTAATCGCTTCCCTTCTTGGCTGCTAAAATCTGTTTTTAATGTTGCCTATAAGAAGGGCAATACTACAGCACAAGAGATTATACGCAAAGCTCAACTACGACAAAAAAGTTATTCGTGTGCCATGCAATAAATTTTTTTATTTTAAGCCTTTACGCTGCAATTCTTTTTGAGCAACTCAGAAATGGTCACAAACTGATACCCCTGCTCTTTGAGCCTGGTGATGATAATATCGCTCGCTTCAACAACGTCATGCTTATCACCACAGCCATCATGAAGCAAAATAATTGATCCTGGATGCACGTCTTTCATCACATTATGCACAATTTTTTCAACGCCAGGCGACGTCCAATCCCACGCTACCGTATCAAACAAAATATTTTTACGTTTCATTTTTTTTAAAGCCCATGAATCTGCAAAAAGCTTCATACCATGGGGACTTCTGAAATAAATTTCTTTTTTGTACCCACATGAACGGATAATATTATCGGTCTTTTCTATCTGGTTACGAACATACCTTGCAGATTTGAAGATTAAATAGGGATGCGAATACGTATGATTACCAAGCTCATGACCAGCACTATAAATTTTTTTAACTAATGCAGGATGCAGCTCTGCATGCCGACCAATAAGAAAAAATGTTGCAGGCACATGATGTTGCGCTAATACCTCAAGAACGGCCTGTGTTGTTGGGGGACGAGGACCATCATCATACGTCAATGCAACAACCTTTTCATCCGTTGTCACATGCCGAACCGAAGATCCAAAGACTTGCGGGGTATTAGGAATTGTGGTTACCGCTAATCCTAATGCTGATACAACAAACAATACAAGCGCAGCAAAAATCATACGTCGCAATCCTTATCTTCGTCTTGGGTTCTTTCTTCTTTATCAACCGGCGTCCAGTCATCATCTTCATCAACTAAGAGCACCGTCCCCTTTGGCGCAAACATCATAGGCTCATGAGGAATCAAAAGCTCAAGTTTGGTAACATCAACGCCAGTTGGAGCCAAGCTCAAAAGTTCTTTTTCAAACGCAACAAGTAATTTTAATTTATGCTGGGCAAGATTTCCACACATGTCGGTTCGTTGCGCAATACTGGCAAGTTCATCTTTAATGATCTGCAACATGCCAATAGCAAATGGCCAATCGAAAGAAACACTTGTTACCGACCTCAGCCTAGCAATCAACATATGAAAATTACTTTTTCGAGACTTTATATCGCGCACGTCGCAGGCTTGAACAATATGATTCTTAATCGCTTTTTTGCACTGCGCAACCACACTCTGCTTGCTGCATTTATGATAAAAAATTTTGATAAATTTAAAGCTAAAGTCATCATCAATCTTTGGCGCCTGAAGAGCACCATATCCGTATGAGCATGTACATAACAGTGTCGCCAAGGGTTTTATCATAAACTTCATTACACACCTCCCTTTCTTATTTTGAAAATTTATGGTTGATCTGGCGAACTACAATATGATCGATCAATCTGCTCCGGATAATCTCGATAATCTGGATTATAAAAAATGCTTACATCACCCAACGGTCTTTTTGTTTTTATTTTTCCCTGCAAGCAAAGCCTCAGCATCATAAGTTGTGACCGCATATCAATAGCAACGCTCAGATCATGCGGCAGAACATGCATGAACTTA
>JBAZHB010000079.1:0-6498 GCA_041652535.1 Candidatus Babeliales bacterium | reverse complement strand
GGACAGCCGCAGTGTTACGACAAGTTAATTCAGGTACGAGCCCATACCCAAAGCAGGGGTCGTTTTTGGTGAAACGTACTGAGATACTAACGGACGGTACTGCGCAATGGTATCCCACAAAAGCTACAATTGGTTTCGGTTTGAACGCGATTCATATTTTACGAGAGTGTTACACCAATGAAACGTGGGGCTTCAACAAAGACTCTGGTTTGTTTGACGACGCCGTGTGGCAAGCAGCGGCTGACATCATATATACCGAAGGTCTTGGTCTCAGTATGAAGTGGGAACAGGACAGGCAGACTTTGAAGCAATTCGTAGCTGATGTTTGTAGGCACGTTGACGCCAACGTGTATCGTGAACCAGAGACGGGTAAGTACGTCATTAAGCTCGTTCGCGCCGACTATACAGCCGCGACGCTGGACGTATTTGACGATGACGACATCGTGTCTGTGAATGACTTCACACGGCCTACGGTATTTGAGTGTGCCAATACTTTTCAGTTGAAGTATTGGGACATCTTTACAAACGCCGCTGTAGCTGTTACTGATCATGAACTCGCACTGCTCGATATGCAAGGTGGCGACGAAATTTCGCAAGAACTCATCTACTATGGCATCACAGACGGCGACGTAGCGACGGCGGTACTGGCACGAGACGAGTTAGAGTTGACGTGCTTTCCAGCGACAATGCGAGTAAAGGGCAATCGTAAACTCAGTTCATTACGACCGGGCGACGTGTTCAAATTGACGTGGTCATCGTTGGACATTGTTGAACGAATCATTAGAGTACTCAATGTCGATCTCGGATCGTTGCAAAACAACGTCGTTACGTTGCGATGCATGGAAGACGTCTTTGCTATGCAGGGGTCTATCACTGTGACACCACCCGTGTCTGGTTGGACGAAGCCAAGTGAGTCACCGTTGGACGTAGACACAGTGCGAGTATTTGAAACGCCATTTTGGGACGTATACACCGAGCTTGGCGATTTAACTACAGCTATTGCACTCGACAGTCACGCGGCGTTCATGTCGTGCGCGATTGCCCGTCCGATATCTGACTATACGTTGAGACGACGAATCGCTACGTATGGGTACGAAGGCTTGGTCAGCGACACAGTTGGTGGCCTGTTTTACTCAGTTAGTTACTCACACTACATTGCCAACGCCGCTATACTGAATTACTTGTCAAAAGATGCAATCGATGTGGTCGTCCAATTGGAAGACACCGACGTATTGTCGCACTTTACGCAATTGTTGTATGCCATAATAGACGATGAGATATTAAAAGTACTTGCGTATAATTTTACGACAAGTCCGCCGACTCTCACTTTGGCTCGCGGGTGTCTGGATACTGTGCCAGCCGAGCACAACGGCCCTAATTCAAGTGGTTACGGCGCGAGACTGTGGCTAATCAACACATATGTGTTTAGAGCAACGGTTGAGTATACGCAAGGTGACACGCCACAATTCAAAGCACTGCCGTATACTTTGTTGGGTAATCTTGCGTCAGGCGACGCAACGGCGTGGACCGCGTCAGCGTTCAACGACAGACAGGCGCGACCATATCCTCCAGGCGACGTTAAAGTCAACGGCACGAGTTACCCACCGACGTTCAGTGGCGACTTGGCTATCACGTGGGCACATCGTGATCGTACACAGCAACTTGACAGTATCTTAGAGCACAGTGATGCGGGCGTTGGTCCTGAAGCAGGTACCACGTACACAGTGCAAGTATACGACGAGAACGACGTACTCATTCACACTGAGACTGGTTTGACTGGGACGGGTTATACGTACACTGAAGCACAAGAAATGATCGACTGCGGTTTTGGCACAAGCGCCCAACTCAATTCGCAGTTACGGTTCACGCTCAAGAGCGTTCGCTCTGGTTTTGACAGTTGGCAGAGTTATGATTTAACGATCTCGCGGGTGTAGGTGATGAAAGACGTTTACGTAGTTGGCTGCGGCCCATCGTTGCGAAACTTCGATTGGCGAACCCTCGATGGTCGTGTTGTCATCGCGATCAACGGTTCAATGGCGAGCTATCCGAACGCAACATATGCATTGACAGCAGACAGTCGGTTCGCCGTCATGTCACACACCTTTGCGTATTGGCAATCCGCGGCCCGCCGCGTACTGATAATGCGACGGGATCACGCAGCGTTTCATCGAGTGGCACCGTTCTTGAACGAATGGCACGTTCACATTGAACCTACACGTTTCGATGGGCAAATCAGTCTAACGTCGGATGACTTTTGCACTGGGCAAAACAGTGGATTTTGCGGAATGCAGTTCGCAGTCAGACTTGGAGCGACCTGTGTTCACCTACTCGGTATGGACTTTCATACTGACGGCGGCGCGCACTTTCATTCGTTGTACGGTAGTAACCCAAGTAAGCTCAGCGAATTTTTAGAGCACTTCAAAACGGCGACAGCAATCCTACAGAGTAACGATATCCGCGTCGTCAGTCACTCACCCACGAGCCTATTGAACGCATACGTTGAATTGGAGAGATTAGGCAATGCATAAACTGCCAATAGTCATGTCACACTATACCGTCGGCACTGGTTATGAAACGGAGGTGAGGAACCTCGTTGCGTCGCTCGAACGACTCGATCTCGATTACGTAGTGTTACCCATCGAATCTCTCGGTACGTGGCGTAAGAACAGTAACTATTGTTCAGTCGCCGTGTTAACGACCCTGCAAAAGTTTCCCAATCGAAACGTACTCCGTGTGGATGCCGACGCAGTGTTTCACCGTGTACCGAAATTGTTGGCACAAGACGACTTCGTTGTTGACGTCGCGGCGCACGTTCACGATTTTAAGTGGCACCGCAATGAACTACTCGGTGGTACGATCTTCTTTCGCAACACCCCGGCAGTACTGCGTCTCGTTGACTGTTGGGCGACTGAGTGCATGGTTATGAAACCGTCGTTGCGAAACCCAGACTTGTTGCAAGCATTGCTACGATCTGGACAGCACCCGAATGTGAAATTTGGTGAATTGCCGGACACGTACTGTAAGATATTCGACATCATGCGGAACGTGCAAGACCCAGTCATCGAACACTTTCAAGCGTCGCGTCGCTTTAAGGACGCAGTCAATCAATTAGGAGCGGGAGATCATTAGTATGACGGATTGTGCATTCTTCGTCTATCATCGTAAGGACGACAACATGCTCGAGACTTGCCTCAACAGTTTGCACGTCGTTCGTCCCGATGTGCATCAGATCGTCGTCACAGACGGTGTGCCTGTTGACGTAAAGAACTACGTCGTTCGTGAGTTCAACGCGACTTTGATAGACGTACCGGCAGCGCGTATGATCAAGCGCAGAGCCGCGTGCAAAGTTGAGATGCTCGCGGGCGTCGTCAACGAACTGCCTGATGGCGATCGCATGCTCGTGTCGGACGTAGACGTGTACTTTAAGAGCGATCCGTTTGTCGCGTTCGACGAGCACATCGGCATGGACCTTGGTTTGACGACTCGTGGATACGACTACATGTTCCCGATCAATGCGGGTATCTTCTACGTACGAATCAACGATGCGATGCGCGAATGGTCGCAGTGGCACATGCAAGAAGTGTTGCAACCGCGATGGGATAAGTACGTAGCATTGCGACGAAAGTACAAGCATGAACACTTTGGCCTTGACTGGTCCGTGGGTCAAGACTTTTTGATCGCGAATTGGTTGAACCGCGATGAAGTTTGGGCACATCACGGCGTCAAGATCGAAGATGTGGGTCCGCGATTTAACTTTTGTCCACCGACTGATCTACTGGGCGCTGTGGCTTTTGCCAAGATACGCGCAGCAGTTCACGACGATACGACGGTGACTTTGCATTTGAAGTCAGATCTTAAACGACTCGTCTATGAACGCGGTGTGCTTCCTAATGCGTTGATACGACACCCAAAAGGAGTCACAGCGTGGGCATGAACAGAGCAATCGTCGTAGTGAGTCTTGGCGATAGACAAGAGTTAGTCAAGGACTTACTTGACAACTTACGGGCAAAGTGCGCCTTGCCCATCGTAGTAGTGACTGACGTTGAACAGCGATACGTCCACGAGTTACAATCCCGCAGTACGAGCATCGTTGAAATTGTACGTGTTGAACGCAGTTCGCTGCAATGGCTTGACAGTCCGCGCTGGGGTGTTCGCAATTGTAACGTGCTGTCTGCGAAGTTCGCGCTCTGTTTACCGTACGATTCGTGCTGCGTGTTGAACGACGACATGCGAATTGCGCATCCAGGTTTCGTTGATGGGTTCGTGCTCGCTGAACGGTTCGGCGTGTGCGTGCCGATGAACCCGCGAGTGTACATCAAGTACAACGCGATGGGCGCCGACATGGAGAAGACGCCGTACAATTCACAGTACGAAGGTCCTGAGCACGCAACTGCTTGCAACGTGAGTCCGATGTTCGTGTGTCGACACCATGACAACGCGACAGCGTTGCTTAACGCGTACTTAGAGGAACTGCAAGTGTGTATGCGCGGTACGCACGCGTTTTGGCGAGCGAGTTGGCGAACAGGAGTCACGCCGGTGTACTTACCAGAACAGTGGTGCGTGTGCGGCAGTAACGCGAAGTACATTCATGCCTACAAGAAGACACTCAAAGGTAAGAGCGTGTCGATAGAGCCAATGATGTTGCATTGGGGCCAAGCAGAAGTTCGCGAGACTTTTAAGCCTTAAACGGGCCCTCCAGGTCGTCTACAAGGGCCGATCGGTTCTGGCCGCGACGATCGTATCGACAGTCACAAATACAGGGCTATGGGCAAGACAATGAGGGCGTTGTGTATGTTTGGACCAAACGGTAAAGCCAGTTTTGACGGCGAGTACTTTCACCATAGGGAACAACGATTTAGGGACGTTTTGCTCGCAATCGAACAAACGTTCGTCGACGTCTTTGGTCTCCACGATTACGACGTTCTCGTACTCACCGGCAGCGGTACATTCTCCAACGAGGTAGTGCTCAGTAGTTTTCGCGGTGACATGCGAGTGTTGCATTACGACATGGAGTTCGGTAGACGTCTTGCGTACACGAGGTCTGTGTATGAACGTCAGCCGTACGTAGATTTGACTGTGAAAGGATTTGCGTATCCCTTGTATGAGACCTCGATCTCACGATTGAACGCGGGTCCAAGTTCGACGTTCAACGAGATGACGTTCGCTGATTGCGTCAGCGCGTTTCCGTATTACCGAGTGCCAGACTCAGTCGATGTGTTTACGACCGTCAGTAGCAAACAACTTGGCGCGTATCCAGTCCTTGGTATCGTCGGCATTCGCAAGAACCTTCGACTTGGTCGGTTCTTCAGTCATCGGTCTGGTTCGATTCTTGACGCGTACCGACACCTGAGTTTTCGTGAAAAGGGAGAAACTGCGAACACACCCGCGATACCATTGTACGTAAGTCTGTTGCGAGAACTCGAGACGTTCGACCGTAACGCGTTCATTGAAAAAATCGACGCACGTCGTGAGATGTTGTTAGACGTACTGCCCCACGAATGGGTCATCGGTGAAGGCCCAGTGCTTACACTCGAAAAGCGACCGGAGTTGAACACAGTAGTAACCGAGTTTAATTTGTACAAAGGCGTGGCCGGTTATCAAGTGTTCCTGTGGTCCGGCGACGACTGTGACTACGAAAGATTGCGTATTTTTTTGAAAGCTAAATTGCGATGAGCGATGAACAACACCCAGACGTAGTGTGTGTACGTGACGCTGGAGTTCGTTGGAGAGTGTTTGAACTCGAGTGCTGTCAAAAATATCTTGGCTTAACGGTCGACGTAGCCCCGCAAACAGTGTCTTGGCGTGACATCAACAACTGCGGTGCCAAATACGTCGTGTGGAAGTTGCACACTGAATCGACGACGCCGGCCGTACTTGATCGGTGTGTGGACGCGGCCGAGCACATGCCCAACGTCAAACACATCAACGATCCACGGCACTGGATGACTTGTCACGCGAAAGAGCGCGCGTTCGCCATTTGGCAAGCCGTAGGCGTACCTTGTCCTAAGTGGTTTGAGTTCGAGGACGAAAGGCAGTTCTTCGCCAAATGCAACGTAGCGTACCCGTTGCTTCTACGGCTCAACAACTCCACGTGTGGCGGATACTCGTGGCTGGTTCACGACGAAGGCGAAGCCAGACGGTGTTTGCCACAGTTGATGGCATCCAAGCATGCGCATCACGACGGCATAAACAGTGACGGCGTCGAACGGAAATTCATCGCCGTGCAGTTCATTAACACGTGCCGTCGAGAAGGCGTCAATATGTCACTGCGTATCATCGCGGCCGGACAACGCGTCATCACGGGCTACGCGAGGCTTGGCCCAGCGTCAGATTGGGTAGCCATCACGAATCGGTTTGATTCGTCGATGGAGGCGGCATTTGTGAAGTACCAAAAGTTCTGTCAGACGTTTTGCCAAGCCTACGAATCAGAGATCGTACAATCCATGCGGTCACTCGGCCTGAACTTCCAAGGCGTTGATGTCATCTTTGACCAGAGTG
>JBAZHB010000078.1:0-6648 GCA_041652535.1 Candidatus Babeliales bacterium | reverse complement strand
CGTCACTTTTTGTGACGCCTGCGGTGGCAAGCGAATAATTGGTTTCGATGTAGTCGCAAAGCGCAACGGCAGGATCAATCATGTTTAAATCCTCACTTGCTTGTAGGGTTCAAGCATTTCCTTGATTTCGTCCGTGAAGACTTCTTTGTTGGTCATGCTGATAGCCGACGGCTTCCCGAAGCGCACGCGGGCGTTGAGGTTATCCATTGTGGCTTTCTTGATTGCGTTAGCCACGAGTTCCTCGCAGGCTTGCTCGACTTCATCGGGCACGCTTGCGTAGCCAGCCACATATACGAACCGTAGATTCTTGATGCCGTCGTTTATCGTGACGCTTGACGCGAACGAGACTTCGCCTGTTTCGGTGTCAAGTTGGTAATCGGTTGTGGTGTCCCACACTGGCGACGCGCCCATGTTGTTGTTGTTGTGGGCGACGCTTGAAATGCTGACTACTGGGGATTGACCGAGGTGGTAGAGTTTGCGCCTGACCTCATTTTTGGCTGCGCGAACCGTGTCGCTGTAAACGCCGCTTTGGTATGGTTCGCCGTTTTGGTATTCGGTGATTGACGCTCCGCCATTGAAGAATCCGCTTGGTCGCCTTGTGAATCGGTCAATTTGCCTTGATGCGCGATCGATTAATCTTCCAACGTAGCTTTCGTAATCGTCTTGGCTTGAAAAGTTTAGTTCTTGGTATCCTGGCACGTCGGGCATTGCGAGGACGTTTGCCAAGACACAGTAATCTTCTGAATCGGGTGTTTGGGCTTCTTGAGCGCCGACTACGATTGCCCATCCAAAATCAATATCGCTTACAACATCGGCTTCGCTGATGTTAATTCGAAAGGTTGTGAATGACTTGTTGCTTATCCAGTAACTTTTGCCAGCGAGGTCGCTTTGTGGTTCAATGTGTACCGTAAATGAATCGTCACCGTACGTGTGTGTCACTTCAACATACGTGTCGCCAGAAGTTATGGTTGCGGTGCCCGACGTTGCCATGTTTAACCCTCTGTGGATTTGATGATTCCTTTAGAAATAAGCCAATCCTTGATTTTCGGCAGGACTTTACGCACTAACACTTTGACACCGTATTGCACGACTGTTATCGCACCTGAGTTGGTCAGATAAGTAATTGCGTTGTCATAGTTTAATCCGAGAAATCCGCCTGCTCCACCGATAACTACGCCGACAACCGCCGTTTCTGCAAGTTTAACGTAGTCAAATTCTTCATCTTTGGTTTTCAAGTAGCCTGCTATTGCTAATCCAATACCTGTGGATGCGCCTGCAATCACGTTTATTATTATATGTTCAGACATGATGAATTACCGTAGTTACTACTACTATCATGGCTCTATTTAAAAGGGACTGTTGAGTTGTTAATTTCGTTTGCAAAGTTTTTTAAACGTTGCGTAATTGACCAAAAAGTAAGCAACGGCTATAATTATGAATCCGTAGTAGCCGTGGTGCAGAAACGGTGTACCAAGCACACTGCTCCACAGCGGCGATCCACCGTCAAGACATTGTTCAAAGAAAGCGAGCATTGCAATTGCGTAGCCAAACCAAAACAGGCTGTGTCCAGCAAACGCAACTATTTTCATGTTGGTTTTCTACCCCGCATCGTGAATGAGTAGCGCCTGTAGCCAGCTATGCCGACTACACGTATTGAAATTAAGTCAATCACCAACACGCGCCCGTCAATCCTGCAACTGCAAGAAGAAACATTAACCACGCCTACTCTGCCACCAACAATATTCTGCAACTTACCAAAACACCTCTGGATTAAACACGTCAGGATTAAACACTCGCCGCAGCCAATCTTCCGCTTCAGGCGAACTATACATTAAGTCAAGTATGTGCAGCAGTTTACGTTGGCTGCCAGAGGAGATTACCTGTAAAGACGGCGGTTCAGCTGGCTCTTCAACGCCGATGTAAGCGTCAGCGACAACAGCACAGTCGAAATATAAAGATATAACGTCGTCAACAGTGGCGTCTATGCCTGGAAACCCAGCAAAGACTTTATTTGCGCCTTGAGCCATTGCTACATTGACAGTTGAAACCAAAACTCCGTTAATCCACAGTTGATTTTGGTCATTTGTTACATCCCGTTTGACTTCAACACAGTACCAGACACCAGTTGTTGGGGTAACTGAACTTAAATTTCCAAACCATGCGTCTGCTTCAAACCCCCAAAGGTTCCATTTGAGGGTTCCTCCGTCATTATATATACCAACAACGGTTGCATTACTCTGATTGTTGTATTCTAAATATATTAGGTGAAGTGCTTTCCATTGTGACAGCGTTAACGTGTTAAAATAAAAATATGCCCTTGCGTAAACTATGTTTGCTTGTGTGATGGTTTTTGTTGCGTATCCATAGTCAGTGCCATATCCTCCCGAACATGTGCCAGTTGCGTAAGCACTATAAGTTCCATGATGAGGACGCGTAGCATTAACAACTAAAGTTCCAGTGCCACCCGTTGCGGTGCTTGTCCAAGCGGTGAAATCGTTGCTTTCGAAGCCGTCACTAAATAGCGCAGTCAAGACAATCAACTAACCAGTTCTAATCGCCATTACCCAAGTTGCCAGAGTGAATTTGCCCTGTACCATCTGCCAAAGTAATCTTGTAATCACAAGTGCGAACATCATTATTTTTATAAACATTATCATTTGGGTCAAAATCAGGGTGTTCAGTGATACCCACAACATCTGACCCGCCTGTCTTTGTAATAGTGTTGTTTTCAACCACGTTTGTTCCGCCATACATGTGAATCCCAGCAGCCCAAGCTTTACCATTATAAAGAATGTTGCTGTAAATCTTTTCCGCTGTGCCCATGACCTGAATGATGTCTACACCTGACCCACCTGATATATCATTTGCAAAGGTGTTGTCATGCACAACATTGTTTGAGCCATATGCATCGTCAGCCCAACCTTGACGAAGAAGCCACCCGTGGTTATTGTGGCAACTTGACTTTTTAACCACACCTTCAAAACGTATGCCAAATATTGCTGGCGGGTTGCTACTGCCTAAAGTTGCCGATAAATTGCCATTGTGGATTCGGTTATGATGAACATTTACGTTTTCAACTGTCCCACCTAATGCTTGTCCAACGCATATACCGATGTCGCAGAAATCTTGCACATCATTAAAAGATATGTCGCAACCTTTAATTCCATATCCTGCCGCGTCCCAAACGAGATAGTAAATTGAGTTCCACATGCCGCCTTGAACAAAACGGTTCTTTTGGGTATTCACATTTTCGATTGTGTCTCCAGCATAAGCGGATACAAAGACGCCGTACATAGCAGCGTTTAATATATCGTTGCCTTCTATGTCAACGTTTGAGCAGTTGCCCTCCAAGTGAATGTTTCCATAGGCGGATACACCAGTCCACGCGCTTGAGTTTGCATAGTTTCCATCTAAAATTAAACCTTTGATTTTTGAATTTGTCAGACCATTTGCATAAAAAATCTCTCGATTAGCTGGAACTTCGGGTCTGCTTGCGGCGAGAAATATTCTCGCGCCTCTCTCACCATAAATATTGAAGTTATCAAGTCCACTCATGTCTATGCGTTGCGCAATGCTGTAGTCGCCGTCCGCAGCCTCATTTTTAAAAAGTATGTCGCCGCCATTAGGCATATTAGTAAATACGTCAGGCATTAAACCCGTTTCGAGGTTACTGTTTGAAAGAATGGTTCCGTCATGTTTTACAGCGTAATATGTTGAGCCAATCTTGTAAATAACATAGGTATGTGCGCTTTTGCTTGGCGAAGCCCATGCGCCGTCGCCACGTAGAAAAGTGGATGATGACGGCGTACCCGTAGTAGTCAACTTCGCAAGAGGCAACGCGCCATCAGCCATCTTATGCTCATCCATCCAGTCCGACGGGTTAATATCATAAGCTGGATTATCCTCGGCTTCAGTAGTTTTCTTATGATAGATTGATACGTCCGTGCTCATACGTAAGTCACCACCAAAAACGTTTGAATGTCACGCAGAATCAGGTTTTCATCATCCGACACTGCGCTTGTAAACTGGAAAGCGTAGGTTTTGTTAAAAGCCGCCACTTCCGCGCTGACATCGATGTTGCCGACTACCGTGTCGCCTGCCCCAATTGATTCCGCAGGCATATACAAGTCATCATCAGCGAATTTGATTGCGTTCGTGTAGCTTCCAGCAGCATTTTCTTTAACTTGAATGTACTGCACACCCGCAAGCATGTTAGCGTCAACATCCGAGTTCTCCACGGCGCGGAAAGTTATGCCTGCCTGCACAGCAACAATCGTACCCGCAATGTTAGGCAACACAACAGAAGGCAAACTCTTATTCCCCCCTGAATCACTGATTGTCGCCGAGATTTGCCTCTCGCTGAACCACACGCGAGTTATAACGTGATTCTGAATCTTCGCCGTCGCACTGGTGATGTCACTGGTTTCAGCAGGGTCGCTGGGAATCAAATCCGTCTTGGCTTTGATGGCGTCAACAACTCCGTCCACAGTAGTTATTAAAGCGTCTGTCGTCGAGTGTGCACCCGTGACATCGGATGTTTCCGCTGGGTCAGCAGGTATTAAATCGGTTTTCGACTTGATTGCATCGACAACACCGTCAACAGTAGTTATTAAACCATCCGTGGTTGAATGCGCCGTTGTTACGTCGCTTGTTTCGGCGGGGTCAGCGGGGATTAAGTCAGTTTTGGCTTTTATAGCCGCCACGTTACCGCCTGTCTCAAGCGCCACTGAAGCTCCAATATTATCGGTTTTTGCCTTGATAGCGGCGGTTTCAGTTTTAATCTTATCCAGCCCGTACGTGGCATGTGTTAGGGTTGCCTCTTTAGCCACCGTAGAGTCCAACGCTACAGCGCCAGCGCTAAGGTTATCAATATATCCGCATCGAGTCGCAGTTAACCTTGTAACGTAAAAATCGTAAAGAATCTTGCCGATGCTGTTAGCGGTGTCGCCTGTTAAGCAGGCGCTTTTCCTGATATTATCATACTCACCGCTTGCAAGGGTAAAATTGGCTTTATCACTCAACGAGCGCGTTTCATATGCCCAAACCTCTTGCGCCGTGGCACCGTCAATGTCGCCAATCGCATCCGAAATGTCATCCAGCAACGCACGTACTGCCATAAGATTATCTGTGCCAGCCGTCCAGCCGCCAGACAAATCAGTAGTGCCATCCAAACCTTGATTCTGCTTCTCAATCGTAGCCGTACCCGCGCCCGCGCTGAAAGCGTCAATGGCATCTTTAATCGCTTTTAAGGTTTCATCAGTCCAGCCCACGCCTTTCAAAGCGGTCAACGTTGCTTCAAGAGCGCCGTTTGCCGCTAACATAGCATTATCCGTTCCCCGCATGGCAGTTGTGGGAATAGCGTTCACGGCTGTTTTAATAGCTGATAACCCGTAAGTGCCATTGGCTAAAGTAGCTTCCTTCGCGACAGTAGCATCCTTTGCCACAGTGGAATCTTTAGCAACCGTTGAATCCAACGCTACATTCCCAGTTATCCGCGCCATCTCTGTGTCGTACTCGTTGGCGGGAGCGGGGTTTGCAGGCAAATTGTCAGTTTTGGCTTTGATAGCGTCAACTACGCCGTCAACCACATCAATTTTTCCGTCTGTAGTCGAATGCGCACCAGTCACATCACCCGTTGCCGCTGGCGCTGCAGGAAGCAAATCCGTTTTAAGCTTAACCGCATCAACGATTCCGTCTACAGTGTCAACGCTTGCCTGCGAAGCCTTAGCGCTTAAAGTAGTTTCCTTCGCAAGAACAGAAGTCGCCTCAATCTCTGCCAACGTAGGATGTGATTGAGACTCAGACAGAATCGAAGCAGTCTCAGTTTTAATTTTGTCTAAACCATAAGTCGTGTGGGTCAACGTAGCTTCTTTTGCAAGAACCGCTGAACCCTCAACATCAGCCAACGACAAATCGTTTAAAGCGTCAACCTTATCCTCAATGTCCTTGGCAACGCCTTTGCCCACAGAGAAACAGAATCCGCCATACTGCACGGGGTCAGCGCAACTAAACTTTATGATCCACTCGCCCGCAGCGTCAGGAGTAAAGGAAGCCGAGTAGAGTCCACCACCAATTGTGGTTACAGTTGGTGAACTATGTTGAGCGCCAGCTTCATCGTAAACAGCCGCCGTCACAGTAGCGCCCGTTACAGCGACGCCCGTGTGTGGATGCAAAAACAGAAAGACCGCTTTTATACTTTCACCGATTGCATACAATTGAAATCATTCCGTGATTAGTTACTACTACTATCATGGCTCTATTTAAAAGGGACTGTTGAGTTGTTGAGGGCGCTCTTACCTATTATTACTATATTGTGGATTCTCAAGTGCATCTTAAATCGTGCGAGTTAATTCATCTCACATTAACAGGTAGTAGTATATTGTTTATTTATTAAATAATAGTGAAAACGAGTGACCGCATACCACCCCAGGGTGGCTTAATGTGAGACGCATTCCCACAAATGAAACCGCTTTCACTCGGTGAAAACGTTATAACTTTTTTTATAATGGTGTGAAAAGTAAACCAATAGGCTCGCACCCGCGTGTCCCCGCTTTGACATCGCGTCATCTTGCTGTCGCAGGCTTGTCACGCACTGGACTGCGGGGTGCCTTATTGGGTGTGGCGGAAGGTTGGATTTGAACCAACGAT
>JBAZHB010000077.1:0-6661 GCA_041652535.1 Candidatus Babeliales bacterium | reverse complement strand
AAAGCAAAAGCAAATTTATCATATAGGCTTGACAGTGACACGGCGGTAAAAACCGGCTATTCAGTCCGGCGACTGACTCCACTCGAATGCGAAAGACTCCAGAACTTCCCGGATCATTGGACAGATATACCTGGTGCAAGTGATTCGGGGAGGTATAAAGCTTTAGGCAACTCAGTAGCTGTATGTTGCCCGGAGTATGTGCTTGAAGGAATAAGGCGGTGTTACCCATGAATCCCCGCTTCTCCTACTACATCTGCCCCCACTGTCTGTCCGAAAGGAGTAATGCAATATGTTAAAGAAAATCGAAGGATTAATGACTCACGAAGGGTTTGAAAAGTTGCAGAATAATTCAGCTGATTTGTATTTAGCAAGGTACGGAAAGGATTCTGAGCAGATTGCAATATTAACAGCGGAGCGAAAATCAATATGTGGCGATGATAAAAATTACGTTTATGAGGATGTTGCACAATAAAATGACATTCCACCCGAAAGGAGCCAGGACAGGGAAAAGGTTGGAGCGGAATTTAAAAAGAGGGCGAAGTTGAAAGGAGATGGGGGAATGAAATACAAATCTGGTGATAAGGTAAAAATTAGAAGTGATATAAATTTTGAAGATTATTATACAAATCGCAAAGGCGTAATTGGGTTTCGTACGTTTATTGATTCTCTGAACGAACTCAGAGGCAAAACAGTAGAAATTATACATGTTTATGAGGGCTTGGAAAGTTACCTTACTAAAGAAACGGATTGCTGGATTCGGCCAATAGTGACATTGAAAGAAGATATGTTTGAACAATGTACTGATTTGCAATAGAAGGGCATTTCGCAACACAGAGAACCCCGAAAGGAGCTGATATCATGCGAAGCACCTAAAAAGTGCAAGAGTACCAAGTGAGCGGGCGGAAACGTCCGCAATATGGGGAAGTGGCGAAACGGCAAACGCAGGGCTTAGTAGCGAAAGTGAAACGCCTGACACCGCAACTATACGGATTGCGGGTTCGAATCCCGCCTTCCCCACAAGCCGAAAGGCAAAAAATAAATTTATAGGAGGTCGAATCATGGTAACCAAAACTTTCATTTGCGACATTTGTAAACTCAGCGTAGGAGAAACAGAATTATGCACGGTTGATGTATCTGTCGCCTATCCGCAAGACCGTTACAATAAGCTGCTTTCATGCAAAAAGGATATCTGCAAAGAATGTCTGAAAAAGAAGGGTATCGTTGCGGAAAGAACAGGCGAACGCGTAAAAGACGAACAAACCGCCGTAACTAATCAGAAGACATTTGAGCAAAAATTCACTGACTTTCTTGAAGATTTAGGAGTCGCTTTTACAGAGTAATAACGTCGGCGGGGCGCATCCCGCCACCAAACCCACAGCTTGCACTCGATGAACAGGGTTAACCGATGCCGGGAGGGTGCGGCACAGCGAATAATTTATATGATGATGAACATAGGCAAATCAGCTTTCCGGGGCTTTGTGGCGTCGGTTATGCCCCGGACACTGAAACTAAATGAAATGGAGGTAAAGGGTATGGAATCTATGAGCGTAGTTTTAAACTCAACAAATGAGAGTGGAGAAGTAGAACAAAGGACTTTTGATCAGTTCCTGTTGATAGGCTTTGATGAAAAAGGAAATCGGATTGCTATTAATAAGCTAAACCAACAGATGCTTGGCTATTGTGCCGCTAGGTTGCAAGCTCAATTTAACAAACTGTTAATTGAGGAAGAGTAGGGAGGTAAGCGGCATGTATTTGAACTTTCACGATTCATTTTACACCATGCAGTGCATGAAAGACTTCGGCTTTTGGCCTAAATATCAGCGTGACAGACCTGACTTGATGAGGCCAAAGGAGCAGGGACGCAATGAGAAATGCGCCTGTGGCAGTGGGAAGAAGTACAAATATTGTTGCGGAAAGTGAGGTTGGCATGAACAAAAATCAGAAAGCATTCGAAGGCTATCAGAAGCAAGCAGCAGAGAAAATTTTGCGTTATCAAATATCTGCGGAAACATACCAGCAGGCATGTACAAGGGCGGGTAATTTGTCCGCGAATTCCATGCAGCAGAGGATTGAACAAATAGCGCATTCTGTGAGATAGGGAGGCGATTTTAATGTTTTTCGCACAAATAGTTATCCCGGTATTATTGATTGCAACCGTCTGCTTTTGGGCGGGCATGGTATGGGAGAAGGAGCGGCATATAGCACAGATGAAGGTAAAACCAACCACATCAGGACAGAAAGTCTACATGAAGAACGGGGATTGGTGGGTTGATTGAAAGGAGGGATGAGGGGTGGCTTACAAAATAACAGCGATTTGCGACAGGTGCAAAAAGGAAGAAACGCAGAATCATCGTTGGTTTACTATGGGTGACAATCAGTGGAAAGAAATAGAACTTAAAGTTTCTGACTACAACAAAACGGAATATCTGTTCTGCTTTGATTGCCAAAAAGAATTAGGCTTAATTGATATCAAAACTGCAAGAGTGCAACCTGCCGAAACAGTTGCGGATAGGCTTATGGCGTGCATTGCTGAAATAGTGGCAGGGCAGGTAAACACATAAAAAAGCCGCTACATGAGCGGCGAGGTCAACAAGGCTATTGTACCATGCGGTACGGGAAAAGTAAAGAGAGGGGAAGAGGTATGGTCAAAGTGAGTGAAAATGTCGATCTGTCAAAGAAGGTTTTGGACATCGACATAGAGAGTGCAATTTTCAATGGCATGCTGTTTGATCTGAACAGCGAAATTCTGCGGTGCATACAGAGAGTGTTTAATGAGGAATTCGAAGGCGGCGAGATCGCCCTAAAACTCAATATAGAGCTTCCTACTGCTTATGAATCATTCAAGAGAACAGATGAGACTACGGGGGAAGTTCTGGAAGATACCTTTAAATATCGTAAACCGTTCTTTGAGCACAAAATTACCACAACATTGAAAAAGCAGTTTAGGAAGGACGGCCAATACACAGACAGGCGCGAGGTTCAATATGACGGTGAAAAGTTTATTGCTGTTCCTGTCAAAGAGGCACAACTAAGTATGTTTGAACAGCAGTAAATCCGCTTATGCGGGAAATGTATAAAAATGCAGGGGGTGAGAAGGTGCCAGATATAACCATAGACATACACAATTACCCAGCAAACGTAAACCTTCAAGACATGTGCGATATGTTCAAAGAATTCTGCCAGAAGCAGGGCGAGGTTATGGAACAGTTGGAGGATGATTTGAGGGCGAAGGACGAGCAAATATCGGATTTGAAACATAAGTATTTTCAATTTTAGAGGGAAGTGGTGCAATGAAGGTAAAAGTCAAATTTGCAGGTACAACAAGGCTGGTGGAGGTTATTGACAAAGAATGCCCATCGCGGGAATGCTTTCATCCGCACAACTGCCCGGTACGAACAGGCGGCGGCGTGGGAAACGGATATTCCGAGAGCAATAAACCGCGCTGGCTATGCCTGACGAATTACCTTTATGGATGTCCGGATAAATTTTAGAGGGAGGTCAGTGTATGGATGTTAATCCCATAATCGAAATAAACGATATGGACGGAGATTATTGGGCTTGTAGCGCATGTACAGGCAAAGATGATGTAAAAGAAATATCAATAGGGTATGCCGTGTACAGAAACTCACATGTGCAGTCAGTCCGCTTGTGCAAGTATTGCAGGAAAATTCTAAAAGAAAAATTGATGGAGGTTGAATCATGATCGGCATATTTGGAAACGTAATTATCAACGTCAAGAAGCGCGTTATGAGTATTTACCTTGCTGACGGTAGAGAGGCGGCATATTTGGCTTACAGGAACATCATGGACACGGGAGTAAAAGAATCATGGCGAGTTGTGAAAAAGTGGATAAAGGAATGGGAGGGGAAGAAGTAAATGAAAACAAGCAAGATCGCTATTAGAAAATTGTTTGGAATTAAAGAACAAACACTGGACGGTAAAAGTATTGAGATTACCGGGGCCAAAGGTGTAGGTAAGACAAGTATTATTGATGCCATCCGGTACGCTCTGACTAACAATTCAGACCGGGATTACATTGTTAAAAACGGTGAGAGCGAAGGCGAAATACTTATTGAAACCGACACAGGACTTTCTATTAACAGGAAAAAGCGAACCACGCAAGCAGACTATAAAAGTATTAAAGAGAATGGCAAAGACGTTCCGAAACCGGAAAGCTTTTTGCAGGAGATATTTACTCCGCTTAGTCTGAACCCGGTTGAATTTACACAAATGAGCAGGCAAGAACAAAACAGGATCATTCTTGATTTGATTGACTTCAAATGGGATCTGAACTGGATAAAGGAAAAGTTTGGTGAGATTCCGCAGGGTGTGAATTATGATCAGAACATCTTAAAAGTTTTGGCTGATATTCAAGCTGAAAATGGCATGTATTTTCAGACACGACAGGATTTAAACCGGGATGCACGAAACAAGCAAGCTTTCATCTATGACATTGCAAAAGACATTCCGAAAGAATACGACTTTGACAAATGGAACAAATATGACCTGGGGACAAAGTACAGGCAACTTGAAACCATTAAGAACCAAAATAATGAGATTCAGCGAGCGATAACCTTTAAGGAAAGTTATAACAATAAAATCAGAGGGTATGAAGCCGATAGGGAAATTGCTATATCAGCAGAAGAAAAGGCAATTGCTTCCGAGCGGGAAAACTTGACCAAGAGCATTGAGCGGATGAAAGCTGAGATTATTGCAGCCGAGGACAAACTGAAAGGTCTGGCAAGTAAACTGGAAGACAAGAAGAAACTGGCAATATCTGAGTACGAAACAAAAGTTGCTAAACTGGACGGAGATGTTCAGATTGCCAACAAATACGCCGACAAGCAGCAGACAGATGTAACGGATCTGAATGAGGAAATCAACACAGCTGAGGCCATGAAGAAACATCTGAACGAGTATCAGCGAATGGTTACAATGCAATCCGAGCTTGATCAGCTCAAGTCTGATTCCGAAGCCCTGACAGCAAAGATCGAACTTGCCAGAGAGCTTCCAGGCGAAATTCTCAAAGTCGCTACAATCCCAATTGAAGGATTGACCGTAAAGGACGGTATCCCGCTCATTAACGGTTTGCCAGTATCTAACTTGTCAGATGGCGAAAAGCTTGACCTGTGTGTAGACATCACGATAAACAAACCTTCCGGATGGAGCATTATTCTACTAGATGGAACTGAAAAGCTGGATGACGTCAGCCGGGCAAATCTGTACAAGAAGTGCAATGAAAAGGGATTACAGTTTATTGCCACAAGAACCACCAACGACAATGAACTTATAATAACGCAGTTATAGGAGGTGAGTTTAAATGGCAGAAGCAGTAAAAACGCATTGGAAGAAGCTCCAAAACCCCGATTACTTAGGTTCCTATTCGCTTGACCCAGGCAAAGATATGATTCTTACAATAAAAACCGTCAAGGTCGAATCAGTTACCGGACCGGATAACCGTAAAGAAGATTGTATGGTTATGACATTTGTGGAAAATGTAAAACCGATGATAGTAAATGCTACAAACGCAAAGACCATCACCAAGCTTTACAAAACACCGTTCATTGAGGAATGGGCAGGTAAAAAGATACAGTTATACGCCACAGAAGTAAAGGCGTTTGGCGACGTTGTAGAGGCTCTACGAATCAGGCAGA
Organism: Candidatus Babeliales bacterium; assembly: GCA_041652535.1. Taxonomy (GTDB): domain Bacteria; phylum Babelota; class Babeliae; order Babelales; family RVW-14; genus UASB124. The sequence continues at coordinate 1,007 of JBAZHB010000077.1, read as the reverse complement.
AGATACCGACTCAAGCGGCGCCGACTAGTTTGAGATGCTCCGATTGCCCGGATGAAATTGAGGGTGTTGGCGGTAAGACAGCGGAGCAGATTGTACAGTATACTCATTCAAAGTATGGGCGTCCGTTATGTTCCAGTTGTGCCACAAAAGCGAGTCAGGCAGGTAAGGGGGAAGATCAAACATGATAGTTGATGATTATTTAGAGAAAACATTTGACCGGTTAACTGTTATAGAGGCTATGCCACATAGTAAGTGTTTATGTAAGTGTGTCTGTGAAAATTTTAAGATTGTAAGAAAAGCGCACTTAAAAAGCGGATTAGTGAGGTCATGCGGTTGTTTGCGAAAAGAAGGCCCTCACACGACACATGGCAATTCTGACTCTAGATTATATCGTATATGGTGCAATATGAAATCTAGATGTTACAACGCTAAAATTGCGGCATATCAGAACTACGGAGGACGTGGAATTAAATTATGCGACGAATGGAAGGAAAGTTTTAATTCCTTTTTTAAATGGGCAATGGGCGCTGGGTATGCAGATAACCTTACGGTTGAACGAAAAAATGTAAATGGGAATTATGACCCAAACAATTGCAAGTGGTCAACTAAGCACGAACAATCAATTAATAAAACAAATAGTGTTTATGTTGATTACGGTGGTAAAAAAGTTACCATCTCCGAAGTTGCAGTTATCTTGAATGTTTCTCCGTACACACTGTATAGCAGGCTTAAAAAACTTCACTGGAGCATGGAAGATACCCTTGCAATTACTCCAAGTTACTCAAATGATAGGAGGTTTATAGTAAAATGATTAATTTAACCGTTGAAAACTATTTTTCACAAGATGCAAACAGCTATTATATGTCAGCAAGCCAAGTGAAATCCTTTTTAGCGTGTGAGGCTATGGCATTAGCAGAGATCAAAGGTGAATATGCCAGAGAAAAAACAACAAGCCTTTTAGTCGGATCTTATGTTGATGCACATTACGAAAAAACGCTTGACTTATT
>JBAZHB010000076.1:0-6887 GCA_041652535.1 Candidatus Babeliales bacterium | reverse complement strand
ATGACGTTTACCTGCAGAGGCAACAATCTCATTAAATGCCGTAAGCGTATCGGAAACAACAATATGAATTCGGTCAGACGTTAAAGGACGAGCAACGATCAAAACACCGGCCTGACTTTTTTTGACAGCCTCATCTGAGACAGGATCAAAAACTGAGGCATCACCACGATCAAGTACAAGAGCAATATCCTGAGGCCCGGCGCTTTGTAATGAAGAAAGGCGACGGATGACAAAAGCTCCGTCGCCATTACAAAAACTTACCTTGCTAAGTGCGCTCAGGAGCTGAGATAATTGTAAATTAAGCTCCATTACGCGCGCTCCTTAAGCAATTTTGAGTTCAGGCTTTGCAGCAGGTTTACTGGTTGCCTTCGCTACTGTTTTAGATGATTTTTTATCGCTTGATGCTGAATATTTTGCATCAACAGCCTTCAAAACTTTTTCAGTTTGGTCAATGGCATCTGAAACGCAGAGCAACCCTGGAGTGTTCTTATCAATTACCGCTGTCCATTTTTCTTTTTCAAAAACTTCGTTGACTACACTGCGTTGTTTTTCATGCAATGCAACTTGATATTTTTGAATGCGTGCACGAAGATGTTCTTCTTTATCGGCAAGCTTGCGTTCCATTTCTTTGCGGCGTTGACCAAGTTCATCAGCCTTTTCTTGCATTGATTCTTTGCTTAATACTTTTGATTGTTTGGCAAGCGATTCTTGTGATTGGCCAAGTTCAGTTTGTGCAGTTTTTACTTCTTCTTGGAACTGATCGATTTCTTTTCTAATTTTCTCAGCAAGCTCTTTGCCCTCAACTGATTTTTGCATAATTGCAAGACTATCAATTGAGACCAATTCGCCCGCGCAAAGGTTACTGCCAAGCAACGCTACGGTTGCAAAACCCATCATCATCTTGTTCATCGAAAACTCCTTCTCGTAGAACTGATACCGTTAACAGGACATCATGGTAGCCATTTTACTCAGGAGCGTCAATACGACAACACACTCCATATTTAAATGAAATCAATCAATAAGATTAAACTGTGTAATACCCAACCGCGCTTGCTCTTCGAGTGCGGTTACTTTTAATAACGTGACAAATTCAATGGGTTGCGCACCGGCTAAACGTACCAACTCTATAGCTGCGCGTGCAGATCCTCCCGTAGCGATCAAGTCATCAATGATAATGACGCGTTGCCTTGATACCCAGAAAAAATGATGCGCGGTGCAATCTTGTTGTTGTATAATTCAACGCAATAATGCGCAACTCTAATCTCATTACTTCCCAAACCCAAAATGATATCTGCTGGTTGGGGGCGGTGACCAAGATAGTGATAATCCCAGAGGATATGAGCAAGTTGTACATCGCTTTTTGCTAATAGATTTGTGGTCATATACTTACCAAGCTCACATCATACTTCAAAGATCTTAAAATCCTGTGCAATCACACTATCGCCGCTGAACATCGTAGCGCAGCGTTGTTGCAGTGGTACTTTGTCGGTATCAGGATAGATATGCGTAAACACTAATTTTTTTACTTCAGCCTGGTGCGCAATCTTTCCTGCAAGCGTAGCGGTAAGGTGTCCTTGAAAATGAGTTCGCTCGTAATCTTCTTCAGTCATTGAGCATTCAAAAATTGCAAGATCTGCATTCTTTGCTAGATCGATAACCTCCGAGCTATAACCGGTGTCACCAGAAAAAACAATGATCTTGCCAGTGGCTGTAGTAAATCGATATCCCAGGCTATGTTCAGTATGTTGTACGTGATACGCTTTGACGGTCCCATCATCAATGGCCATTTCCTCGTGGTCGTCAAGTTCACGAACTACGATGTTGAACCTTTTTGGTGTAACCCATTCTTTGAACATATTTCGGTATGTATCCACAAGAGCCTTTAATCCCTTAGGACCATAGAGGACAAAATCTTTGGTGCGCTTGAGTGTTGGATCATTAGTTAAGGCGAACATAGTTGGTACCAAATCGCCTGTGTGATCAATATGGAAATGGGTATAGAAGATGCCATCAAGTACGGCATAGTTAATGCCAGCGTGTGCCAGTGCGTGTAAGCTTCCGCTGCCACCATCAACGAGAAAATGTTTGTTTTCAAAAAATATATAATTCGCTGGAGATCCACGTGATGGATGGGGTACGCAGGTTCCCGAGCCTATGATAATAATTTTGGTCATGGGAATCCGTGATTAATCAATAAGATTAAACTGTGGAATACCCAAGCGCGCTTGTTCTTCGAGTGCGGCTACTTTTAATAACGTGACAAATTCAATAGGTTGCGCACCGGCTAAACGTACCAATTCTATAGCTGCGCGCGCAGATCCTCCCGTAGCGATCAAGTCATCAATGATAATAACGCGTTGCCCTGGGGTAAGTGAATCTTGTGCAAGTACCAGTGTATCTGTGCTGTATTCTGTTTTATAACTTACCGAGTGAAGAGCACCAGGTAATTTGCCAGGCTTTCTGATTGGTACAAAACGCACGCCAAGCTTATATGCCAATGCGGCGGCTAGAATGAATCCTCGTGATTCCAAACCAACGACAGCAGTAATATTTTTTGTTGCATATCGTTGAGCAAGGAAATCGATCATATCTTGAAAAGCTTGTGGGTTATTTAAAATCGGTAAAAAATTCTGAAACAGTATGCCTGGCTTAGGAAAATCTTGATGCATGGTAACTAAACTTTTCAGAAATTTTAGTTGATCGGCATACAATGCTTTATCTAGAGCATCTTTTAAAAGTTGTTGTCGCGATACGCCGCCAAATTCAACTTCACGATGCCAATCACCTGAGTCAATGGATCTATCAGCAAAGCTCTTTTGTATCGCCTTTCCAACCGTAACTGAATAACCATCATTAGATACATCTGAAGACATGTGTTGGGCTAAGTAAACATATTTATCAGGAATAAACGTTGGTTCTGTTGTTACCACAATTTCTTGTGATGCTCGTTTTACTACAACAAGCCCTTTATCGTACCAATGATGCGTAAGAGGAGATTGCTCAATATAACTTTCAATCGATATTACGTAATCTGCGTTGAACTGTTTTTCTGGTAGTGAAGCTAAACGGTTATGAGCTCCCTGTCGTGCACAATCAATACCAACCGGTTGTTCAGGAATAAGGGATGATGTTTTGTGAGTACTATAAACAATGGTGTCATGAGGGAATTTTTGAGTAAACGCTTCTTTGACAGCCAATACTTTTTGGGGACTTTGCGAGGCAATTACCACCGTAAGATTACGCGCGTGTAATGCTGATATAGTTGCTGCGATCAAAACCGTTCCAAATAATCTGAAAAAGTTCTTCATAAGGCTCCTTTGCCTTCTCTGGGTTAGTGGTATATTGAAAGCTTGTGCAAAAAATAATGTGACACAAAAATAATAAAATGCGAGAGGAGGATAACATTGCTTAGTCTGGCAAAAGCATCGCTCAACTAACAATCGACGTATAAACATTCTTTATTCTGCGGGAGAAAATCATGAAGAAAATAGTGTTATATCTTCTTACTGGATTATTTCTTACGGCTCATTTTTATACTTATGCAGCACAGGATACTAAAAAATTTGCCGACCAAGCAGTTATATTTTCTGGCAATGCTAATCATGCTTTGGCTGAAAAAGTCGCTACTCACTTGGGCGTCTGCTTAGGCTCTGCAACTGTGGCAAAATTTAATGATGGAGAAATTAATATTCAGATCAAGGAAAGCGTGCGTGGTAAGCATGTTTTTGTTGTTCAATCAACCTGCTCATCAGAGAAACAAAGTGTCAATGACAGCTTGATGGAACTTTTTTTGTTAATTCGCGCCTTCAAACGAGCATCAGCTGGAACTATTACTATCGTAATGCCCTATTATGGATATGCGCGTCAAGATCGAAAGTCATCGCCACGCGTACCAATTTCTGCCGCAGATGTTGCGGGAATGATTGAACTTGCAGGTGCCGACCGCATATTAACCGTTGATTTGCATTGTGGGCAGATACAAGGTTTTTTCCGTAACATTCCCGTTGATAATCTTTATGCAGCACCAACGTTCATTCCTCATCTTATTGAAAAGAAATTAATCAATCCCGTTGTTGTTTCACCTGATGCTGGTGGTGTTGATAGAGCAACCAAATTTCTTAAAAACTTAGAGCAGAAAGGCATTTCGGCTGGCATGGCGCTTATCAGCAAACAACGAGCCAGTGCAGGGGTTATAGCTTCAATGATTCTTATTGGAAATGTTCAGAATGCTGATGCAATTATTGTTGATGACATGTGCGACACCGGTGGGACGTTAGCGAAAGCGGCACAATTATTAAAAGATCATGGAGCCAAGAGAGTTTTTGCCGTTGTAACGCATCCAGTATTTTCGTGCGATGCCATGGATAAAATTCGCAACTCGGTTATTGATGAATTGATAATAGCTGACACAATTCCATTGAAGGGTTCTGTTCCTCAAAATATAGCTGCCATTTCAGTAAGCTCGCTTGTTGCTGAGGCAATACGACGTATTTATAACGGAGAATCGGTATCAGAGCTTTTTCAATAATAATTAGCCCATCTTATAAATAAAGTTAGCCACAACATTTCTTGTAGATTTGTTGTGGCTAAGCTATTATTTTGGACTACCTCATAACCCAAGCACATTAATTTTAGACCTCTTTATATTGCACAACCTGCCACTCAGGCGAAGAGATAACGAGAATTTTCAAATTATTACCCTCAACCCAGTACCAATTCCCATGCGTAATCAATAATGCATCGTTGGGTTCGAGCATAAAATCATCAGCAGATGTATGTACCACACCGCTGCCACCCAGAACGAAATAAATAATATCGCTTTCACAATTTATAACTTTTTTATCGTGCTCAGTTGGATATCTTCCATTAATCAAGGCCTGGGCGATGCCAATTGAAGGTTGGTTAAAAATGTATTCGTTGATGGTGCAAGATTGGCTGTTGTTTTTGATGCTAACGCGATTGGATTTGATTAATTTAATCATAAAGCTGTTTGCGTATTTATCATTGCACTTTGCATGTCACGCACAACCATATAACATATGATCCCTGGAATATTACTGGTTATAATACACTGAATTTTATAAAGATGGTGCTAACGTTATAGCTGATATTCTTTTATAGCTAAAAAATTTCATCAATAATCGTTTTGACATTCTGTTTGGCATCACTAGGCCGCATGGCAGAGTAAAACGCTTCATCATACTCTCGCGTTTTGATAACGACCGGCATTGAGACCGCATGCCCCATTACCAATGCCTGTTTCTTGGTATCAAGCGTAGCAAGAATTGAACGAAGGCCAGAGGCATTGTTCGCACCCGTCAAAATTGCCTGAATATCTTTTTCGTCATTGAGTTGTGCAATAATTTTGGTGCCTATTTGTGAAAGAATCTCTTCATCAATACCTGATGGTCGTTGATCAACCACCAAAAGTGAAACGCTGTATTTACGCATTTCGCGTGCAATGATGCCAAAAATGGTTTGTTTTGCAGCGACAGGATTGAGGAATTTATGAGCCTCTTCGATCACCATGACCAATGGACGCGGTTGATCTTTTTTGTCCTGTGTTGCTAAAAACTTTTCAGTACGCGCCACGTATGCTTCATGAATACGACGTGAAATGATATTGGCAACTAACAGATAACACAACATCGAAGTCTGATTACCAAATTCAAGAATAACGTGATGGCCGCGTTCAAGGTATTCAAGCATGCGGCTCACAGCGCTACTCCGCTCATCCTTCGATACATTTTGCTTCGCATAACACTCAGGACGAACGGTACTTATATCTTCGTCAAAACTCAGGAATGAAAACTTTTCGAGCCGTTTAAGTTTGCGATACAATGCACCAATCGATTCGGCATGAGCGCCGACAGAATCAGCAAATTCTTTAAGCGTACCATCTTGACTCAAGAGTACTTCAAGCCACCTTTTACCATATTTACTTGCAATCAAATAGGCAGCCTCAAGCGCTGTTGGATGCAAATTAAGTTCATCTTGAAGTGGCATAACGTCATCAACGCGAATATCCTGCAGGCTGAGCTTCACTTCAACATCTGGATTTCCACCGCGGCGACGGGTTGATGCAGGATCGAGCGAAAAAATGGCAACATTGCTCGGAAATAATGTTTTAAGACCTTTAACAAATGATTGGCCAACATTTTCGCTCCGGGATTGAAAGCCGTATTCACTGTGCATATCAAAAATGAGACACGAAGCTTTGTTATTCTTGATAAGGCCGGCAATAACCAATCGCGTAATAAATGTCTTACCCGTCCCCGATTTACCAAAGATGCCATTACTACGCTCAATAAGCCGATCCAAATCAACGCAAACTGGAGTATCCATATCAAGCGGTGCACCAATGTTAAAGTATTTTTTATCTTTCTCTTCATCACCAAAGATTTCAGCAACATCACTTTTGGTTGCTTCGTAAACTGCTGCGAAATGGCCAGGGATTGTTTTAACCGGCATACGGTGACCAGCACGATCGAGCATCAGCATGGGACGCAACATAACATGAGCGTACGTATCTTTTTTTTTGAGAATGCGGTTCAACATATGTTCGTCATCAGATGGCGGGAACACCAAAATATCCGGATGGGTGACATGCAATGAAACATCGGTAATGAGTGAGAAAAACCGATATGCATCGCCATCAATACAGACGAATTTTCCTGTTTTAATGTCATCAAGAGAACATGCTGTATCAAGACGCATCGTCAAGCCTTCGACAAGCGATCCGGCCAAAATGTGTCCTATTTTTTTGCGCTGCACGGCGTCTCCTCAATCACCACAAACGCAACTGCCATATCCCGTTCATGACTATACGTAAGATGCACGTTGAGTGGTGGAAATGTAACGCCAAGATGCTGTTCAATTTCTTTCCA
>JBAZHB010000075.1:0-6941 GCA_041652535.1 Candidatus Babeliales bacterium | reverse complement strand
GATAATGAACAAAAAATCATTGCTATTTTGATTGGCTGCCATCGAAATTTCACTTCAATAGTCTCTGGTCGCTTAACCAATGAACAATTTTTAGAAAATATAAGGAAGCTTATCTTAGAAGCTGATTCTTCATTTGAAAATTATGGAAAGATCGTTGATATGGCAATACTCATTGGTGTAGCGGACTTTATGGCAACTTATCATCCATTTAAATCGCCCAAAGTATCGCTCGTATTTGAGAACGCTCAATTGTGCGAACCCCGTGACCGATTCAAAAGTGACAATTGGCTTCCCCAAGAAATAAGCAACGGCACTTCACAGGTTGAAACCAAATTTGCGATCTCACGTCATTCAATACAACAATTACTTGAGTTAACCAGCAAAATTAGCACTTGCGACAAAAACCGACAAGGCTTATCCCTGCAGGCAGCATGATATGTCTTTTGATCAGTAAATTATCGATGCTTAAAAGACGGTAACAGAAAGAATTCAGGAGCTTTGGTAGTACAACGCTATTGACCTTCGGCTTGGACCAGCGTTCGCTCAATCGCTTGCAAACAGCCGGAACAAAAAGCAGCGAGTTCCAGTAACATATCGTTCTTGAGGGAAAGGGATGTAAGAGCGTTTTTAATGTTTTTTTATTGTATCGTCGATAATGACCCAGCGCGCGGTCATGGGCACTAAAAAGCCACTGATGCGCCGGGACGGTAAAGATTAATACGCCACCCTGCTTAAGCACCCGATACACCTGAGCCAGTGCTCGATGGTCATCGTGAATATGCTCAAAGACATCGCAGGCAATAACAATATCAAAAAAATTATCTTCATAGGACAAAGCGCAAGCATCTTGGCAGCGTTTTTCTACACAAGAATGTTCATTAATAAGCGCCAATGCTCGTTGATCTATATCAACAACATGCACCGCGCCATGACGATTAAGAATCTCAAGATCATCCCCCGTTCCAGCCCCAAGGCTCAAAATTTTCAGCCCGGTTTGCCCGGCAGACACCCGTTCGAGTAAGGTAGCAACAAGATCGCATTTGGCTTTGAACCAGAAGTGGTTGCTGGTATTGCCAGCTTGAATATCTTTGTAGTCCACGGGCTCCTTTTTTGGAGAGGGTGGGATTCGAACCCACGATCCCGGTTTCCCAGGATAACCGCTTTCGAGACGGTCGCTTTCAACCACTCAGCCACCTCTCCGTTGCTCGTAAGAAAGCACTTACTATAAAAGTTTCGTGAGCACTTGACAATTGTGCGCTTCTAAAATTAAAAAACTAGTTGCTTTTTATTGCGCTTCATCGCTATCATTAGTGGATATTTCATACAAAAAACTCTTTGAACCCAGAGCATACACTATGACTTTTGAAATTCAAACCTAGGGAGAAATCAATGAATAGCTACAACACACGCGCTATTGTACTTGCGGCGGGAAAATCAACACGTTTTAAAACCAAAAAGACGAAGTTACTTTTCACTATTTGTGGCCAAACAATGATTTTGTACCCTTTAAAAGTTCTTGAGTCATTGGACATTCCGGTCACCTTAGTTCTTGGCCACCAAAGTGATGTCGTCATACAAGAACTCAATAAAAAACCGATAGCTCAACTTTCTTATATTATTCAACATGAGCAACTTGGCACCGGGCATGCTGTTGCATGTACCCAACATACCTGGGATCAAGATCACGTTTTAATTTTGTACGGTGACATGCCACTGCTCACCAAAGAACTCGTACAAAATCTGATTACCGAACATCTTAAACACGATAATACCATCTCATTTTTCACCTCGTACGTTATTGATCCAACAGGCTATGGCCGCGTGCTTGAAAAAGACGGTAAGTTTTGGGTCGTTGAAGAAAAAGATTGCAACGATGAACAACGTTATATCAATCGCATCAATGCAGGCATCTACATCATGAAGCGATCATTTCTTCAAAGTTACATTACCAAACTTGGTAAGAGCTCAGTAACGGGAGAAATTTATCTTCCCGAACTTATTCGTTTAGCATGTGAAGCAAACCTTCCGGTACAAGCAATTTCAGTCCCCTTTGATAATGTACGCGGCGTCAACACCTTACAAGAATTGTGGGGCGTTGAACAAATTAAACGTTCTGAGTTTATTAAACGCTGGATGGCCCGCGGAGTACGCTTTGAACTTGCTCAAAGTATTCATATCGACATCAATGTTGAAATTGCTCCCGGATCATTTATCGGCACCGGCGTCCATCTTTTGGGCTCAACCAAAATTGGCGAAGAATGTTTTATTGGCGCATTTTCAATTATTGAAGATGCAACCATTGGTGACTCATCAATGATTCATTCCCATTCGGTTATTCAACGCTGCAACGTTGGTAAGCATGCAAACATAGGTCCTTTTGCACGCTTACTCGATAATAACATCATTGAAGATCATGTTGAAATCGGTAATTTTGTTGAAATGAAAAATTCTACCGTTGGCGCTTACTCCAAAACACGCCATCTCAGTTATATCAGTAATACAACCATAGGCTCACATGTTAAAACGGGGCCAGGACTTATTACCAATAATTTTGATGGAATCAAGAGTAATCAGACTATTATCGAAGATAATGCCTTTGTCCAAGCGAGTAACACACTTATTGCACCAATAACTATTGGTAAAAACGCTGTTGTCATGGCAGGCTCAACTATCAATCAAAATGTCCCTGCAGCCAGCTGTGCCGCCTCAACAGTTCCCCAGGTCAATTCACCACGCAGCGAACCACAAACAGCATTACCAGCTGATACTGAGACCGAAGAAATGCCAACATGTTCCGAGTGCAATAAAACCTTTCAGTTCACCGGAGCGGTAAAAACAAAGAATGATCAACGCGCTGAGTTTTAATGAAATTTATTCATACTGCAGATGCTCATTTTGGCATCGAAAATTACGGCAAAATTGATGCGAAGACGGGAATTCATTCCCGTCTTCTAGATTTTTCACGCAACTTTGAACATATCGTTGATTATGCCATCGATAATAAAGTTGATTTTTTCCTTTTCTGTGGCGATGCATATAAGACTGCAAATCCAACGCCAACGCAACAAAAGCTCCTTGCTCAACATATGCTCAGACTTCATGCAGCACGCATACCGGTGGTTATTGTTGTTGGTAATCATGATCATCCTTTAAGTTTTGGTAAAGCACACGCATTGGATGTTTTTGCCTATCTTCCACTCGATGGTTTTTTTGTTTTTTCAAAACCAGATCTTATCACCTTACCTACCGCATCAGGTCCCGTACAAATTGTTGGAATTCCTTGGCCATTACGTAATCATGTCGTCACGCATCATGCGCATCATTTTAAAGATCATCACGAAATTGCTACCTATTTATCCGAAAAAATTGGGGAAGTTGTCAGCAGTTTCGCAGAAAAAATTGATCCAACCATTCCTGCAGTTTTAGCGGGACATCTCACGGTGAGCTCTGGTATATTTTCGGGTTCTGAGAAATGTGCCATTTACGGAACTGATCCGGTGTTTATGCCATCGCAGCTTGCACAGCATGCATTTGATTACGTAGCGCTCGGACATCTGCACGGACATCAAAACCTTAATACCTCAGGGCATCCTGCCGTTGTCTATTCAGGCTCCTGCGAACGTGTCGATTTTGGTGAACGCAAAGAATCAAAAGGATTTTGTGTCGTTACCATTGCAAACGAAGGCGCTCAAAAACAAAGCACGTACGAGTTCATACACCTTCCAACCCGCCCTATGATCCAGATTGAGGTGATGCTCAATGCCACAGGAGATCAAACCGAACAGATACGTGCAGCAATCAAACAACACGCTATTCAGGATGCCATTGTCAAAATCGTTTATCATCTTCCAGAAGGTAAAAATGACACCGTCGACTTAGGCGCAATCCAAAATGCCTGCCAAAAAGCGCTCTACCTTGTAGGAATTTTTCCTGTCCATAAACCAGCACCATTACGTGAGCGCAGAGCGGCAATCAAAGTTGACATGGATTTTGCCACCATTTTGAGTCACTATTTTGATACCAAAGAAAATCTTAAAGACCGCAAAGCAGTGCTGATCGAAAAAGCATTTGCGCTTAAGCAGAATCTTGAGCAGGTAGAAAATTAAATCTTCGCAAGAAAAGCAAAAATGCCTCGCGATATTGATACGGGATTGTGGTGTGCATACGCACATGGCGTCCCTCTTCGCTCAGCATAAACATCTTGTGACACACAGCAGCCTGATACACTGCAATATTTTCTTCAAGCGGTGCATAGGGATCAGCGGCATAATGCTCAAAGTAACAAGGAATCTTTATTTCTCTGATCATATCAATCGGATTAAGCTCAAAAATATTACCATCCATGCGATAGGTCATTAAAAAGCGCGCAAGCCCCAAATTACTCAACAATCGCATCCAACAACGTTTTTCAGCAGCAACAGCACGATTAAATTGTTGTTCAAAAGTTGTAAAAATGCAATCAAGTGCCAAAGCATCGGCGGTAGGACGACCTTCTTTTTGCGCTTGGATGGTGGCATATAATGCCAAAGCACCGCCGCAACAAAAACCAATCACTACGACGGGATATGAATTCTCACGTTTCATAAATTCTACGGCAGCTTGAATATCATGATAGGCGTTTTTACCAAAAGAATTTCTCCGTATCATACTACAAACGCCTTCACTATCACCAACGCCACGCCAATCAATGATGAGAACATTGCAATCGTCAAACAAACCGGCAAAAGGAGCACCCCATTCCTTACTAGGCGTCATATCGAAAAAATAACCCGGAATGTAAATGAGATTGATCTGAGCTTGATGTCGTTTGAAATATAATGTTGAAATACGTACATCATCATCAGTTAGTAAAATAACTTCCTGTCCACCATATTTTTTTATCGCTTTGTTATACACTGAGCGACGCTGCCCAGCAACAGAACGCGCTGGTTCAAAAAAGAGGTCTCTAATCTTATCGAGGCACCAGCGATCTTTGGGTAATTGGTGTGTAATATAAACATCAGGAACAAATGTACTACTTGACGCAACACTAGGCTGGCACGTGTTTTTGATCAAATGCAAAAAAACAGCTGCCACGAGGCATATATTCATCTTTATAGCGGTCATTCCAACTCCCACTCAACCCTTTTTACTTGACATCAAACACCCATCTTGTTACCATGTGCGATGTAAATTTTTTAACATTATTTTAAGAATATAAAAAGTTTATACAGGTCCCTAAAAGAACAATACGTAAAAGTATTGTTCGCCCCCCCAACCCTCCAGCTTGTCCTAAGTTGGAGGGTTATTTATTTAACCCTATTAATTGACTTGCAGGTCCTTGCACCTGAACGTTTTCGCAGACAAAAACTCCACGCACAAGATACGCATACTTTTTTCGTCGTGCGCTTGAAGATGCATCGATGAAATATATTTCGCGAGTGGGGTACTTAGTTAGTGGTTTTTTTGGAATAAAATAGCCTTGAGCTGAACGATACACATGATAACCAATGAATGTAAGCTCATATTTAGTGTTGTGCACACTGGAAAGATCTAGCGGAAACCAGGTTAGGTGTTTGCCTTTATTGGTTGCCGTTACCTGCAATCCGCGAACCGCAGGAAGCGATAACTTACTAATTCTGATTGGCTCTTTTTCGGGAAATTGAAAGATAGTTCGTTGTTTTCTCCCACATGATGTCACCAAAAGGAGAAATGGCAATAATAATCGTAAAAACATAATTTTACTTAGCAGGCACCGAGAAAATCATCATAAACTCTTCAACCGCCCTGCGCAAATCAACAATAACCGTATCGCTCATATCCTGCGAATCAAGAATATTTTTATACACGTTGCTGTGAGATGCTTTAACGTATGATGCACATTGTGTTACAAACGCTCTTACGGCATGCAGCGGTAATTTATCCAAATAATTTTCTTTAAGCAGAAAAAGAAAAATCGTTTGATCAACAAATGAATACGTTTCGTGTTCTGGCTGTCGCAAAATTTCAATAGCACGACGGCCACGGTCAAGTGCACGTTGGCTTGCTTTATCAAGCTCTGAACCGAACTGCTCGAATGCCAGCAATTCATTATATTGAGCAAGCTCAAGCTTGAGGCTTCCCGAAACTTTTTTCATCGCACGTGTTTGCGCAGCGCCTCCAACACGAGACACCGAAAGACCAATATTAACCGCAGGACGAATACCTTTATTGAACAAATTAGTATCCAAGAATATTTGTCCATCGGTAATAGAGATCAAATTTGTTGGAATGTAGGCAGAAATATCATCACCCTGAGTCTGAATTACCGGTAAAGCGGTCAATGACCCGCCGCCCAGTTCTTTGTTAAGACGCCCTGCTCGTTCAAGCAAGCGCGAATGAATATAAAAAATATCTCCAGGATATGCTTCACGTCCTGGTGGTCGACGAAGCAATAATGAAAGCTCTCGATAAGCAATTGCATGGTTGCTCAGATCATCATATATGACCAATGCATCCCGTCCCTGCTGCATAAAATATTCACCAATCGTACAGCCCGTATAAGGTGCCAAATATTGATTCAAAGCAGGTTCTTTTGCATCAGCATCAATGATAATCGAATATTCAAGTGCTCCCGCTTTTTCAAGCTCATAAATAATACGTGCAGTATGCGACTGCTTGTGTCCGATAGAAACATAAATGCAAACAACGTTTTGATCTTTTTGGTGAAGAATCGTATCAATCGCGATTGCCGTTTTACCAGTGTTTCGATTACCAATAAGCAACTCGCGCTGGCCTCGTCCGACAGGAATAAGGCTATCAATTACAGCAATACCCGTTTCAAGCGAACGATTAATTGGAGCACGATAAATAATGCCAGGAGCAACTCGCTCAAGTGGCACTTTCTGAGTGGTTTTAAGATCGCCTAAAGCATCCATCGGCTTACCGGTAGCACTCAAGACGCGACCAATGAGTTGGTCACC
>JBAZHB010000074.1:0-7142 GCA_041652535.1 Candidatus Babeliales bacterium | reverse complement strand
ACGTAATTCCATCTGTTTTTTGAGTGCTTCGGAGGTAGCAAAGAACTCTTGAGGTGTCATAAGCTTAAGAAAACAAAATCCATGTGAAGCACGTATGCTGGTATTTTTGTTTTGCATGAAAAAATTGTTACCTAAGCATGTTTTAAGATTTATGTATTGTTCAGCCATTATTTTTTGTGCTAAATCACTAAATGGGCCATCGTATTCATGGCTTGGAAATGATGCTTCACGTTGCGATCCAAAGCAGGTAATAAAAGCATTTTTAAGCGTTGCATATGAGTTAAGCGATATTGGTACAAAAATATTGGTATGTGCCGGATGAAAGCGATACCATACATTGCGATAGCCGATAATTTTAAGATCCTTTTTATGACTTTTGCCCACGTGGTATTGTACTGCTTGGGCGACGGCTTGAAGCACTTTGTAGTGGGTATCCGGTCCGCTTGCTTCAGGGTCCATTGCCACCGTGATAATGTCAGGATCGACTTTTTCAAGCAAATTAATAATTGGCTTTGCATCGCGTTCAAACTCTGGGGCTTGAGTAAAAATATCACCGGTATAAAAACCTAGGCGTAGATGAAAGACGTGTTCCTGTCCAAAGCCAAAGTGTGCCCACAATAATTCTTCTTCCCATTCGCGGATCATGCCTTTAAGCGTTTGCACGAGCGGTGTGTCTTTTTTGCCAGGATAGCTATTGAGAAAATAATTTTTCAGTTGTTCAAGCTCATGAGCAATGGTTGTAAGTTCACGCGTATTAAAGAGTTGTGCAAGGTCGTGCAAAAAACGCGTAGCATGTATTTCTTGTTGACGGCACTGATTATGTGTTGCGAGTGCATCAAGATAGTTAAAAACGGTAGAAGATTGTTTATCGGCTTCAAGATTTAGTGACGGTAAAATTTGCTGAAGGTTGCTAAGAAGGCTAAGAACGTAGCTATTTGATACTGACGTGAATCCACTGGTCATTGTTGCAAAATAATGAGTGTTGTCACCGTTAAGAAGATGCTCAATATAGGGCAGATAGCCAAGCATGATATCGTCATGATGTGGTGCTGTATGAAGAAATGTTTTTTGACGTACCTGCTGGCATCCTTGGCTGATACGTTGTTCGCAAGCATTATGAAGTTTTTTGCATTGTGCTTCTATATCAAAATCCTTGTTTTTGGTGACAAGAAGCGAGCCAACATAATCATCTTCTAAATCTCGTTTGTTTAATGTGAGTAATGGTCTATTTTTTTCTACAGCAATATCAATGAGAACTTCATCACAAAGCTCCTGCGGGATGGTTGTAAATTCATTAAGGTGATGATAACGCCGTTCAATAAGTTTGCAGGCGGCTCCTTGCGTGAGATAGAATCGCGCACCAGGGAGTGCCTGTAGTGCCGTTGCTGGATAGAGTACTGATGGTTTATGCTCAACCGCATCTTTAACAATCTGTGCCTTACTTTCACCAGCGGCAATAATAAGAGCAGTGGCTGTTTTGTTTTGCGTAATACTGCTTAGGCCAATTGTAATAACAAGACGTTGCCGTGCAAGTTCCATGCCCCCAAGATCAGTTGCAGCGCTTGCAGCGGTTTCATAGTTGATAGGAATAAGCCTGGTGGTGCTTAAATGATCCGACCCACGAATATTAAATCCTATGTGCCCATCAGGTCCAATGCCGCCCAGGAAAAAGCCAATACCCCCAGCGGCTCGAATTTTGGTTTCATATTCCATAGCAGACTGATCGGCGGCAATAAGTGCATCAAATTGGCGGCGTTCAAGTTCAGTGGTAGGACGCCTAAACCGTAATGATACGTCGACGTGTCCAGTAGGAAATATTTCGCCCAGATTTTTGCCAGCCGCTACTTCCGTGGTCCACGTATCCATGAGCAATGCCTTGGCGGGATCAAGTCCAAACTCGCGAAAATAAAAGTGGTTGATGTAATGTGCAAAGCTATTTTCGTGTGCTGGATTCATAGGATAAAATTCATCGATTTGTACGAATCGATAAGCACGCATATCGGGCTTTTTGAGTGGATCAAGTCCCCACGTTGCAAGTTCGCGTTGTGCATGAGCGCTTGGCCATTGATTAAGAAAAAAGACCGTCCACTTGATAAAATACTCAGGTGTTTTGCCGGTAGGAAGCGCAATGACGCCTTCCGGATTTTGTTGTAGCCATTCCAAGAAACGTAGAGCGGTAATTTTGCCTAGGCTAGGAAAATCTTGGACTTCAATAATACTGAGCTTTTCAGTTGGTTGATAACGAAATTGGCGTTTGCTGAGGTGCAGCGCGTGTTCTTCGACATGAGAAGTCGCATTATACGTACGCATCATGAATGACCCCTTATATTTTATTGAATTTTATATAACGCCTGAGTACAATGGCCTCCATCTTTTAGGAATGGGTATGTATTCTTGTTAGGTTGCAAGCATATGAATCTAAATAAAAAAATAAAGATCGTAACGTTATTTTATTGTATTTTTTCTTGGAGCTTGCAAGCAGCAGCTCTTTTACGCGCAGGAGATCGTGCTGTGTGTAGTGTCCCTGTTGCAAGTATATGGTCTGAAGCGTATCCACCAGAACTCGGTGAGTATCAAGCTGATCCTGCAAAAATATTACCACCCTTGCCACTTCTTGGCTCTGTTCATGTACCGCATCATTCTACGCAGTTGCTGTATGGAGAACGCGTTGAGATTATTGATGAATCACGAGCTGATGGTTGGGTTAAAGTGCAATCGTTTGAGCAAACTGGATTTAATCAAGCGCTCAATACCTCTCAGTATGTTGATGGCTGGGTGCGTCGTGACCTGTTGCAGTTGGCTGAAGTTTTTGTTCAACCTAACCTTGTGGTGACTCATCAATGGGCTACGGTGTATGCACAGCCGGATGATGCGAGTCCCGTTATCATGCATGTTCCGTTTGCCGCATTATTATGTGGAACGCGTCATAAAGAATCAGCCTGGTATCGCATTGCACTATACAATGGACAAATTGGTTTCATTGCAACGACTGAGCTGTCAGAAATCCCTTCAGTAGTAAGTGATGCTGATATTCCTGCGATTCGTTCAGCTCTTGTTATGTACGCGCAAGTATTTGTGCACGCCAAAAGTCCTTATTTGTGGGGTGGGCGAAGTTCTTATAACATCAATAATTTTAAAGATGTTACAAAGGTTGTTGGAACCGCTGCAAGTGTTGATTGCTCGGGGCTTGTCAATCTTATTTACCGCGCCTGCGGCCTTTCCGTACCACGTAATTCATACGCACAATATCTTAAAGCGACCCCAATTAAGCCTGCTGCCATGCAGCCAGGAGATCTGGTTTTTCTTGAAATTGCCAATGCTGCAGGCATCTGGCGCATTCGTCATGTTCTTATCTATACGGGAACTGATGAACAAGATAATGTGGTACTTATTGAATCAACGGGTGGCGATGCGGTCAAAGAGAAATGCACACGGATTACTACAACACAAGCAAATTATGGAATAAAAAATTTAAAGCAGGTGGTTAATGGCCAGATGATATCTCGCTATGAAAACGGTACACTGGTGGGGAACGCAAAGATTTATTGCGGAACTTTTTTGGACCGCGAACATATGTACGAGCAACGAAATGAATTGCTTGTGGTATAAGGGGCTTATATGTGTGAAGTTTCTGCCGATGCTGCCTGGTTTAAACAGTGTTTAATCAACCAAGAGTTGTGCAAAAAACTTGCCGCCATTACGGTGGTGATGTGCGATGTTGATGGCGCACTTACCGATGCCGGTATGTATGTCGATCAAAATGGAGAAGGTGGTCGCATATTTTCGGTGCAGGATGGCTACATTGTTAAACCGACAATGAATGCAGGCATTACCATTGCTTTTATCAGTGGCAAAAATAATCGGTCAGCGTGCCAGCGTGCTCAGTCATTAGGAATCCCCGAAGATTTATGCTTTGCCGGAATGGAAAGTAAGCTAGAAACGGTCAAAGCGCTTCAGAAAAAATTAAATCTTACGCCTGAGCAATCGTTGATGTTTGGCGATGACTTTATGGACGCCGAAGTAAAACGTTCAGGACTTGCCAGCATATATGTTTGCCCCTCCAATACGCCATTCTATTTTCAGCCAACGGCAGATCTGGTGCTCCCTCGATGCGGTGGAAATGGTGCGTTTCGTCTTATGATGGATCTTATACTTTATATTCGTGGGCAACATGTGGCGCAGAAGTATATTGAAGCTGCATTAAAGTAGCTGAAAAGTAGCAGAGACGTGTTTCTGTCGTCTATTGTTATATTCTCATTTTATGGAATAACGATTTCAAAAAACTCGATTTTCATGAATAAATGCTTTTCTTTCTATAAACTTCTCAATAAGAAAAATTAATGATATATCACCTTCCTCCTGTGAATCATTGATTTGAAATATTTATTTCCAGATAGAAACACAATGAATGCAAAAATTTTCTCTGCTACCACCATTGGTATAACTGCGCATACGGTTGATGTAGAAGTTGATCTGTCGCTGGGCATGATCCAATTCCATATTGTTGGATTGCCCGATAAAGCTATTAATGAAAGTAAAGATCGCATTCGCGCTGCCTTTAAAAACAGCGGATTGCGCCTTCCTGAACGTTTAATCACCGTCAACCTGGCGCCGGCAAGCCTTAAAAAAGAAGATGTACTTTTTGATGTGCCCATTGCGGTGGCTATTTTGCAAGCCGCTAAGTTGATTGAAATTCCGGTAGATTTTATCAACGAGACATTCTTTCTTGGCGAGCTTTCGCTTGATGGTGCTCTTCGTCCGGTGCGTGGGGTTTTGTCGGTTGCGCACAACGCACGACTTTCTGGTAAAAAACGACTGGTGATTCCTACGGCAAATACGCAAGAAGCGAGTCTTATTAAAGATATCGAAGTAATTGGGGTTGAAAATCTGACGCAATTGGTTGGCTATCTTCGTGGCGAAATAACAATTGACCCAACCCCTTCGCGTTTTGATCATTTCTGTCATGAGTTACAAGAAACGGTGCTCGATTTTGATCAGGTTAAGGGACAATCGGTTGCCAAACGTGCTCTACAGATTGCAGCAGCCGGCCGTCACAATATTCTTTTTATTGGTTCACCTGGGTCAGGTAAAACCATGCTTGCGCGTCGCTTAGCGACTATTGTGCCACCGATGTCATTTGATGAAGTTATTGAGACGACCAAAGTGTATTCAGTTGCTGGATTGCTGAGTGGCGGACCTCTCGTGGTGCAGCGTCCTTTTCGTAGCCCGCATCACACCATCTCTCAAGCAGGTCTTGTTGGCGGCGGGACCAATCCTCGTCCTGGTGAAATAAGTTTGGCGCACAATGGCGTACTTTTTCTTGATGAGCTCCCAGAATTCTCGCGACCAACGCTTGAAGTATTGCGCGAACCACTTGAAAGTGGGCGTGTACTTATTTCGCGCGCGGCGTGTGCTATTGATTATCCATCATCTTTTTTGTTAGTTGCAGCAATGAATCCATGTCCTTGTGGTTACTATGGTGATCGCAAAAAGCAGTGTGTTTGTAGCCAGACCAAGGTTGCGCAGTATTTGGCAAAAATTTCGGGGCCGCTTCTTGATCGGATCGATTTGCATGTGCATGTTTCATCCATTGAATATGCGGAACTCAAGAATGGCGAACGCAAAGAAAAGTCTTCAGCAGAGCTTTTTGCTGAAGTTGAAACGGCAGTACGTATGCAGGAGCAGCGTTTTGGTGCTCAACGTAATGCAGGCATGGCATCCGACCAAGTTGAAAAATATTGTGCATTGACGCCCGATGCTGATCAGGTTATGAAACTTGCTTTTGATAAACTTGGACTTAGCATGCGTGGATATCATAAAATTCTTAAAATTGCGCGAACTATTGCCGATTTGGCACAATGCGAACATATTGAGAAGCGACATGTGCAGGAGGCTATTATGTATCGCTCGCTTGATAAAAAAATTGATGATGTATGATCCGTGGCATTGGCGTTGATATTGTCCACATCAATCGCTTCGAACGTTGGAAGCAATTTTCGTCCGAACAACTAAGTAAAATTTTTTCAGCGCAGGAAATTAAAGATTGTTGTGCGGATGATGCACTTCTGATCGACAAACTTGCGGTACGTTTTGCCGCTAAAGAGGCTTTTTACAAAGCACTTTCTACCGTGTGCGTTTCGTATGGACTGACGCAGACTACAGCATCGCTCCGTTCCTTATGTCCTTATATTCACGTGTATTATGGTACATGGCAAATTCCAACATTGCACATTGCATGGGAAGAAATTGAACAGCATCTTGGCGTTACATTTCCACCACTCAACGTGCATCTTACGTATAGTCATGAACGGGATATGGCAGTTGCGTTTGTGGTGATTGAGGAGGCGCCGTGCAGCGCAAAAAAATAGGACACATTTTGGCCGGCTCGCTTGTCGAAGGCTTGACGATGCGCCTTGATGCTGCATGTTCTCTTGATGACATTAAAACAGGAAAATTCGTCTGCATTGATGGCGATGCATATCGGTTCTTCTCACTCATTACCGATGTTTCATTGCATGTTACCCATCCGGATATTTTGGTGTTCCCACCATCTGATGATGAACATATGTTGAGCCGCATTCTTAAAAAAAAAGATACGTACGCTCACGTTATGTTGCGTCCCATGCTGATGCTCGATCGTGCTGGTCACCGTATGCCGGTTAAAACAATTCCTGGTCATTTCGCGGCAGTTTACGAAGCAACCAAAAGTGATGTTGCTGAAATTTTTGGTGATGAAGAGAAAGATAAAAAATACTTTAACATTGGTGCGCCGCTTGATATGGATACTCCAGTTTGTGTTGATTTGGATCGGCTTATTGAGCGTAGTAATGGCATCTTTGGTAAATCGGGGACGGGTAAGACATTTATTACGCGATTGGTTCTTGCAGGCCTTATCAAGAATAACAAAGCTTCGTGTCTCATTTTTGATATGCACAGTGAATACGGCTTTCAATCCCGGAGTGAAAATGTTGGCCAATCATTTGTTAAAGGTCTTAAAACATTATTTCCGAGCAATGTTGCCATTTTTTCGCTTGATCCTGCATCAACCCGTCGCCGCGGTGGAAATCCAGATGTTGAAGTGAAGCTCAGCCTGCAGGATATTCGTGTTGATGACGTTATGCCACTTCAAGATGAACTTAATT
>JBAZHB010000073.1:0-7240 GCA_041652535.1 Candidatus Babeliales bacterium | reverse complement strand
ATATTTTCTCCTGAAAGAGCTGCAACAAAAAGATTGCTGTCTACGTGTGACATAGCAGCGCTAGATTGTGAAGCAATAAATGGTAGTGAGACAAAAAGAGAAAACAAGATTTGTTTGTAGTACACGGCAAAAATCCTTTTATGTTAAGGTGCAAAAAACAAACGAGGCGTGTAGTAATATCATGAATTTTGCGGTTAAGCAATATTTTAATGATAAAAGTTTATGAGAAAAAGCAACGCAGCTGTTGCATAGGCGACAAAAAAAACGGAATCAAATCGGTCCAAGAGTCCGCCGTGTCCAGGGAGAAGATTTCCGGCATCTTTCAGATTATTTTTTCGCTTGAGATACGATAATAAAAAACCGCCACAAAAGGCTACAAGTGTCATGACAAGTGCAAGCGTATTGAGCACTATGATATTGTTTTCCAGACCAAGTTGGGTGATGTGTTTAATGCGTGGCATAAGCCAAATGTGGGTAATAAAAACTGCGGCAAAACTTCCGATAAGCCCCTCCCAGGATTTACCTGGACTAATAGTGGGGCACATTTTATGAAAGCCGATGAGCTTACCAACAAGGTAGCCCCCAGTATCTGATGCCCATGCGATAATGACGGGGTAAAGCGGCAGATAATAATCGCTTGAATAATAGGTGTGGGCAAACCATATAAGAATGGTGATGGGCATGACTGGGTAGGCAAATGAGATAAGTCGATGAAAAATTCCTTGGTGCGCAACGAGCTTATGCCATTCAAAGACGAGAATAAGAGCAAGTATGGTGCCTAGTAAACTTATATAAAGAGCTTCTGAGTGGACATAAGATCCAAAAAAACAAATCAATAAAAAAATTCCAGTTATAGTGCGTTGAATAAGCTCATGAATGCCATTACTCGTCATGATGATACACAACCTTTCGCAGACAGAGCCCGCAGCCATCAGCTTTGAGCAATGTTTGTTGTGGATTAGGATTTTTTAACAGCTCGTTTATATAGTCTACGCTCAGAGATGGCCGACGTGCAATATCCAACGCATAACCAATCATGCGCCGAATTTGAAATCGGGCAAACGAAGGGCCCTTGATAGTTACTAGTAGCGCATGATGATGAGGAATTTGGGTGAGCGCGATATGGTCAATAGTTCGAATTGTAGATATTTTTGAATCTTCAATTTTGCAAAATGAGCCAAAGTCATGAGTGCCGTGATAATGCTTAAGAATGTTGGCAAATTTGGTTAAATCAACTCGCTCGATAAATTTATAATGCCATCCAAAACGGGCAATAAATGGTAAGGGGCGTTTGAGAAAAAGCATATAATAATAAGTTTTTTGTTTGACGCGAGCGCAAGGATGGAATGTTGATGCGGCCTTGGTCAAACTTCGTATGGCAACGCTTGTAGGAAGGTGCGCATTCCATATTTTTTGCACCTGTTCCTCATTAAGATGAGCAGGAATATTAGCATGAAAACGAGCTACTTGCCCAAGCGCATGAACACCGGCATCGGTACGCGATGCACCGATAATATTTATTTCATGTTTGAAAATGCGCTTCCAGGCCTCCTGTAGGCATGAGGTTATAGAAATATCATGTGGTTGGATCTGCCAACCGTGAAAATCGGTACCATCGTAAGCGACAATGATTTTATATGCCTGCATCGGTTTTGCCTCGATTTTGTGGGCTGGCTCATGAAAAACCCCCATCCAGACGAACGTCATGGACAGGGGAAATGGAGGTTATCTAAAACAAAAACAATAGAAATTGTATCTAACCTTGCTGAAAAAATCAAATAGTTTTCGGTGTGATGTTTTATTCATGTTCATATTATGCAAATTGCACCATAGGCAAGTAGACATCGTAAGGTCTTTGACAACTTGATCCTACAAGCCAATGAGGTGTTGAGTACAGGGTTAATGAGGTTGCGTTAGGAACATAAATTCCTGTAGCGGCCGAAAAATTATAACCATTGAGCTGAGGGAACGTTTTTGATTGTATTTTAGTAAGTGTCCAGCCTCCTGAAGATGAAGCATTTGATGCGAATGATATTTTTGCGGGTACACCAATTTTATAGAGATCAGCAATATCGGTACCACGATGATTTTCGGTATGGAAAATGGTTTTTTTATAGTAAGGGGTTTGTGAATCATTGTTATAGGTTCCTACAAGATAGAGAGAGCCATCAGCATCGTTGATAAAATTAATAGCCTGATATCCTTCGTTATCGATTGCTCCAACAAAATCAAATCCATCTTCAAGTACGCATGTCCGCGAATAATAAAAAACAAACTTATTACCGGTTCCTGCTGCCAAAAAGTGTCCATTGTTTAACCTGGTGAGTGCAGAAGCCATTGCCGAGTAATTAATATAGGTTGTCTTAACAGGATCTATGCGCAGATTATCTGAGGTGCCAGCTTTGAGCTGATAAAATATAATTTTTTCAGCAGGATCTGTTTCTTGCAGAGCCGTGGTAAGATATTTTCCACATATTTGGACGCCTCCAGGATGAGTGAGCTTGGGAAAATCGGCAGTCATATTGATAACTTTTTGGATGTAATTTGTTTTGCTTATTTGTCCAGAAAAAAGCCCGGTACGTTGTTCTCCCATTTTAATGATAAAGAGGTGCGCTTGCGGGCCAAAATTAGCATCCTCACGCCAGTTGTTACCCGTAACAAAAACATAATTGCCAAGTCCAAGATATTCTGGCCCTCGTGCCATTCCTTGGAAATGGTTTTTGAATCCCCCCACTTCACCAAAACCTGCAATCTTTGCAAAAAATCTTTTGAATCCGCTCGGCTCTGCTTGAGCTGTAATAACTTGTACTCCATTATGTGGATAACATTGGGTATAACGGCATCCTGCATCAGTAAATGCAGCCTTATTCTGGGTATTATATTTAAAAGCGGCTAACGCAATTATCTTCTTATTATCGGTTCCAAGGGCATTGAATTTTGCCGGAACATTGCTAACCCATGGATTATCATATTCACCGCCAAATTTGTTAACATTGCTGCGTGCAAAATAATCTGAAACAAGCGCAAGCTTTTTGGCAAATGTAGATTGATTTTTGATGCTTTCTATTGAATTGTATTTTACTGCTTCTTGGCGTGAGTACGCATTTGGCAAATGTGATACTATTCCAAAGGTCAACGTTATTAAAAAATAAAATAATGTGATCACTACTGCTCCTTTTCCCTTATATGAATTGCATAATGCTTATATAAGAATTCTTAAAATTGTGGCAAAGTAAATTCCATCCTTTGAGCCAATGATATGAAGCATATAAAGCAATATTTTTTTGGTTTGGTATGTAAAAGCCAGCAGCAGCTTTAAAGTCAGCATCTCTATTGCATACAAATGCGCGGTTTGACAAATATATTAATCTGCACCCTCCCGTTGGATCATCGGGGTTGATGTTTTCTGGTATATCGAGTTTGAAAAGTGCGGCAAAATCTGTTCCCTTTATGACGGGTGTATATTGACCGGTATTGTCGTTTGTCAGTACATAAAGTGTGCCATTTTCATCATTAACTAAATTAATATTTTGTGGCGTTTGTCCCGGTTGAAAATATTCCCAGCTGATAGATGGAATGATATCTGCAGATGTGATAGTGGCTATTTTAATAAATAATTGTTCGTGTTCCAGATCTGTTCTGGTTGAATAGTATAGAAAAAGAGTTGACACTGACCAATGCGCGACAAGATAGTGTCCATCGGTGAGTCGCGTGAGCGCAGCGGCCCCACAACTTTGTGTTTCAACGGGAATTTCGACGGGAAGTTTTGCAAGTTTGAGCATGTTATTTTGAGTTCCCATTGCATAAAAGATAATTTTGCCGTTAATCCCGGTTCCTTCCATAGGAACAACAAGATATTTCCCGCATGTCTGGATGCCGCCTGGATGCGTATAGCCTGGTGCATCTTCGGTAAGATTGAGTACGTTTATTATTCGATCTGCTCTAGATTGACCATATTCAAAGGGCCCGCTTCCGCTCTGCGAGGCGAGGCAAATGACAAAAAGATGTCCTGCCGGTCCAAATTCTATGTCAGTATCAGTGTGATTGTTGCCGCCGGTTACCAGTACATAATTTCCGAGCCCTAGATATTCGGGAAGTCGTGCAATTCCTTGAAAGTGGTTGCTGAGCCCTCCCACAGGAATAAAACTGCAGCAATTAAATCCAACAAAACCAGCATTATGTAAAACACAATCACGATAGCGGCAATGGGCATCTGGGATTGCTGGTTGTGATACATCGGGGCCATAATTATATGCTGCTAATCTAATCCCCTGGCTGTTCAGATTGGAGAACTTCTCTTCAACATTTTGAACCCAAGGATTGTTGTACATGCTACCCTGGGCAGAGTTGGGGATTTGAGCAAAAATACCCATTATTCCTGCAAGAGCAGATATAAAAAAACAAAAAATTTTTCGTATAAACATAAGATCTCCTTTCTCTTGGATTAAAACGCCAACATACTCTTCTATACACCAACTATATCCATAGAGGTCAACAATCGATGAATTTGCACTTCTAAATACATGATTTGTGAGCTATTCTATGAAACTTTTAGACACTATGGTTATAGCTTGGTACACTAAAACAAGCTACAAGAGATGATTTTATAGACCCCTTTTACGATATGGTTAGGAACAATGAGCTTTAAGCAAAGAGTAGATATCCGTAATGTCGCCATCATAGCCCACGTTGACCATGGAAAGACTACGTTGGTCGATCAGATGCTGCGTCAGTCAGGCACTGTTGGCAAAGAGAGCGATATGGTCGAGCGTGTCATGGATTCAGGTGAACTTGAACGTGAACGTGGTATTACCATTCTTGCCAAAAATACCTCCATTAAGTTGCCCGCGGCAAAGATCAACATTGTTGATACCCCTGGCCACATGGATTTTGGCGGTGAGGTTGAACGTACGCTTCAAATGGTTGAAGGATTTTTGCTCCTTGTAGATGCTGCTGAAGGTCCATTGCCGGGTACGCGCTTTGTACTTCAAAAGGCATTGCAGCTTGAACTTAAGCCCATTGTGCTTATTAATAAAATTGACCGTAAAGATGCGGATATTGAACACACCGAACGAACCATTCATGATCTGTTCTTGGATCTTGCTACTCACGAAGAGCAACTTGATTTCCCTGTTTTGTACGGATCTTCACGCTTAGGTTTTGCTTCAACTGACCCAACAGTTCGCGAAGGAAGCTTGCAACCGTTGTTCGATGCGATTATTGAACATGTTCCAGTTCCCTCACAAGAAGATGATGATCTACGTATTTTGATTACAAACCTTGATCATTCTGATTATGTTGGACGTATTGCAATAGGGCGTGTATTTAGCGGCCAAATATCACTTAATAAACAGGTAATTGCATGTAAAGATGCATATGTTGGCGCGCCCGTAAAAATTATTAAAATGTATCTTTTTGAGGGCATTAAAAAAGTTGATGTTCAGACGGCTGAATTTGGTGACATTATTGCTCTTGCAGGTGTTGAAGAGGACATTACCATTGGAACAACACTGTGCGATGTAGGCAAGCCGGTTCCACTTCCTTATGTTGCCGTCGATGAGCCAACCATATCGATGTACTTTTCGGTTAACGATTCTCCTTTTGCCGGTCGTGATGGCAAATTGTTAACGTCACGTCAAATTAGAGATCGTTTGTGGAAAGAAAAGAGAACCAATCTAGCATTACGTGTTGAAGACACTGATTCTCCCGATACGTTCAAAGTCTCCGGTCGTGGTCAGTTGCATCTTGGTATTTTGATTGAAACTATGCGCCGCGAAGGATTTGAACTTCAGCTTTCAGCTCCCGAAGTTATCTATAAAACTATTGATGGCGTTAAATGTGAACCTTATGAGCTTTTGACGATTGATATCGAAGAAGAGCATCAAGGTGTCATTATGGAAAATTTAGGTCGTCGCCGTGCTCTTTTACAAAATATGATTCATCACAGCAATAAGAAAATTCGTTTAGAGTTCAAAGTGCCCGCACGAGGGCTTCTTGGCTTCCGTAGCCAATTTATGACCGATACACGCGGTACGGGTCTTATGAGTCACCGTTATTTCTCATATGAACCTGATGCGGGACCAATCCCAGCTCGCACCAAAGGTGCTATGGTTTCTATGGAAAATGGTCCAGCTACGGCGTATGCCCTTGATGGCTTACAGCCCCGAGGTATTCTCTTCATTGCGCCCCCCGAAGATATTTATGAGGGCATGATTGTTGGTGAACATAGTCGCGATAACGATCTTGATGTTAATCCGGCAAAGAAAAAGAAACTTACCAACATGCGTGCATCTGGTTCAGATGATGCTGTTCGTCTTGCCCCATGTCGTGCTATGACATTGGAAGCAGCAATGGACTGGATCAATGATGATGAATTGATTGAGGTAACCCCTAAAATGCTTCGTTTACGTAAGCGCTACCTTAAACATGGTGATCGCAAGCGACATGAATAATTTTTTCTATAGGCGATGATGCACCCA
Source organism: Candidatus Babeliales bacterium (assembly GCA_041652535.1). GTDB lineage: Bacteria > Babelota > Babeliae > Babelales > RVW-14 > UASB124. Next base: position 761 of record JBAZHB010000073.1, on the reverse strand, counting down.
TCTTTGTCTATAATGAATAAACCAAACGACCCGGACGATATAAAAATTCGTTCGGGTCGTTGTAATTTGTGAAGATTTCAGAATGGGTAGGGACTATGTTGTGGCCATCCCATCAATATTATCATAAAACATTTTACCCGTTAGATTCACGCTTGCTCCCGGCTGTAATCGTAGATGTGCATCATACGCACTTCCCTTGGCGCTGTCGCCCAAAACCATGCTGTTGGTAAGTGATTGTGGCGTTGTGGTTGGCGCATAATCAATCGTATATACGTGTACATAACCAAGAGTAAAATCATTCCCGATAGAAGTACCTGCCAAATATTTTCCGTCAGGGCTCCATTGAAAGCCAGTAAAGCTCCACCTATTAGGAGCAACATGAGTTCCAGGGATAAGTGTTAACATTGATCCATTAAAATCGTAGATCTGCATATTAAATGATGCAAATATTTGACTTTGAAGCTGAGCTGTAGCCAAGAAACTTCCATTAGGGCTCCATGATAGAGATGGTACATATCCTGTAGCAACCTGGGCTACACGTGTGAGTGAACTTGCATCAAATTTATAGATTGATACTGGTCCACTACCTACACCGGCGGCATGGCCTTCGCTTATGGCCAAGAATCTTCCATCAGGATTCCAATTCATAATTTCAATCTCATTGGTGCCAGAAATATTTGCAACCTCAGTTAATGTTATTCCATCAAACTGAAATACTCTTACCCCCGTTGTTGTACCAACAGCTACATACTATCCAACAA
>JBAZHB010000072.1:0-7247 GCA_041652535.1 Candidatus Babeliales bacterium | reverse complement strand
AACAAGATATTTTTACCGAAAAAACCGATACGGACTTTTTTGTAAGCGAAGCAACAAAAGGGCAAGATGATGACGATATTGTAACAACCCGTTCTATCGCTGGAACTTCTGCTGAAAATGATTTTTTGCCGAGCATCAACATTGTTGCATATGCTAAAAAATTTATTACCCGACACAATTCAGCATCACTAGAAAAAATTTCAGAAGAACAACGCAAGAAAATCAATATAACGCTCAGCAACATTTGCACTATTCTTCAAAAAAATCTTGAGGATAATAACATTCCAGCAATTAGCAAAAGAACGCTTGATCTTATTTTTAAAACAGCTCTCTATGACCTTGTTCCAGCAGATTTTTCACAAGAAACTTTCTATAAAATCTGGGATCATGTTCATGCCTCAATAATAGCTTTGTTCGCCCAACACAAAATGCACACCGGATTGATCCCTGATGAATTAAAAGAAGAATACGCGCAAGCACAAAATATCATCATGGGCAAACTCATGGCACTCATGACGAAACGGAAAAAAGACTCTCTTACACAAGAAGATATCGATATAATTGTACACAATGTTTTTGATGGCTTTATTGAACGCATGGAACGCATCTTAATTGGCCATTTGGTAACAGCTGATCTGCAGAATCTACATCAAAAGGAAGAAGGCAAACCGCTTTCAAGCACCCTCATGCCAAACCCAAAAAGCACCGAGCTTTATAAGCAGCTCCCCTTCCTCCATAAAGATCCGGTTATTTCAAAAGATCTCACGACTCCAGCGTTGCCCCTTCAGGTTGATCAATAATATTTCGCGGATCAGAAATATTAACATCGCCTAAGGCGTAATTATCTTCTCGTATCATAATATAACCTTGGCCAATATTGAGCTGCGCGCCTTCAGTCGCCTGCAAGGTTGCCTGATCCAAGAACAGTGTCGCTGATTCATCAGTTAATCTAACCAGTCGTGTCTTGCCATCAGCTGGATTATAAACAAACGGCATGTAGCGCGTCAGCGAGAAAGTTGAACGCGGTAAAACCTGCAAAAGACTTGTTGATGTATAGATAAAGCTGTAATAATCCTCAAAGTCTTCACCCATTGTTCCTGGTTTTACACGACCAACAAAATTAACATTATTCATAATATTAAGACCGCCAACCTCGTATTCAAAATCACCACTTTGCAACCATTGCACATCCTTAAGAATGATACGCGCAGAAGGATGCATACATCTGATATTCCTACGCGAAATCCCCTTAAGTGTAATGCTATCAAGCAACAGTACAGAGTTGCTTCCGGTTACGACCAACTCACCGCCATTCGATAAATCAAAGATACAACCGCCTCCACGGAAAATAGTTTGGCCTGAAAATGTCCAACGATAGGACAACGACTCGTTACGCGAAAGCGTAATCATCGTTTGATCACCAAAAATCAAACTCGAACCTGGCTGAAAGAGGACATTGTTGGGAGAAAAATCGCGCAGGATAAGACTTGTTGTTGTTGCATGAACGCCATTTGTAATAATAAATACCTGCTCTTCAGTCAACGTAAAACCAATAAAATTGGTATTACCATTCAGCAAAACTTCGTAGTTACGTGATCCATCATCAAGAGCTTCGGGAAATACCTCGAACTTTCTATACGGCGCAACAACTGCGTATTTAAGCAACGTTGGCGCTGAACGATAGTTGTGATACGTCACCGTATCTTCACGAATCGTTCGTATCTCACCATTCCCAATAACTTCAGCATGATGGCGGAACGGATCTTTAATAAGAGGCGGTTGGACATTAAGTTTATCTATCGTTGCCAACGTATCATAGGTAAAGGCAACACGATCAACAATAATCTTTCCACGCGTATGGGTCACCGGATTTTCAGTAAATGAAAGTATATGATCTTTGGTAATAGCCGTTGAATTACCTTCAACAAATACATGGCCTGCATCAAAGACATAATCTGCATCCATTTCAAGAACCGTATCGGTCAAAATTAATGTTGAAGTCGTAGATCTATCAGACAAGAGCTTAATTGTTCCATCAGCTCCCAAACCCTTAATATGAACGCCGGCAAGTCGTAAGGTTGATCCTTTTTCAACAACAATTGAACCACCACTTGCTATATCAATAACGTTTCCATTGCCATTGATTTGCCCATCGCCACGAAACGTCCAAATGCCATTAAGTGTTACCGCGCTATTAAGCTGAATATCTGCCGCATTATCCCAAAGAATATCGCCATTCCACACAGATATTACGCCACCAAACGAAAGCCGCCTATTGTTAAAAAGAACTTGTCCACTATCTTTGATGACGGCATCATCACCAAGCCGCAAATCATCCTGAAGGAAAAGAATCCCACCATTCAACCAGATATTAGTGTTCAGCGTATTTTGAATAGCAATGCTGAGTTGACTTGTTGCATTACCAAGAACAACATCATCAGTTCCAAAAAATAATGGCTGTCCTCGAATTAAATTAACGCCTTGATTGATGTTGGTTTTAACTTCAGCAAGCCCTCCAGGGTTTGCAATCATGGTGCCGCCATCATACGTTGGTAGAATTTGCTGCAGTGTTATGAGATTTTCTGTCGGTTCTAAGGTTCCTACAACATCGGAAACTGAATTAAAGAAGGTATAAACGCCCGTATTGAAATATACGTGGTTGCCAGCAAGAATACCGTACCCGTTGTTCGCAAGCGTTCCAAGTTTGATCTCAAGCATATCTTCATAAGGTGCAATTTCTAAAGCTGCATTATCTTCTACATAAAATTTTGATTCTCTACTCCCAAAATTAATGCCACGAGCACCAATCGCTTGAATAAAAAGCAGTAAGGCACTCAATGCAAAAACTATTCTCTTGTTCATATTACTAATCCCCTCTCTTTTTTATTAATTTCTATTGCGATAGGAGAGATAAGCATCTTCAACTTGAAGGCGAGCACCCGGCAAGATATCAATCACAGCATCTTGCGCATTATTAGGCGTATGCGTTGAGGCATCCTGATCACCGATCTGAAAAGCAATCGCCGTTCTGCCGTCACTTTGTAACGTTGTATTGTGATCGACAACCAGATGCCCTTTGAGCAATTTCAATCCAATATTTTCCGACGTAAAGAGCGTACAACCATTCAAATATAAGCGCGAAGATGGCGCAATAAATTTAAAATGGTTATTACTCCCATCAAGTGGATTGTAAATAAACCCAACCGTCATATCGAGAAATAAGGTCGATTGAGAGTGAATAACAATGTCATTAGGAGAATAGTATAAAAAAAGCATTGGTTGTAAGTCAGGGTATACCGTTGGATCATAATATCCATATATTTTAACATCATCATAAATATCAAAGATTCCGGCCCACATAGTAAAATTTTTGATCAAAAACATTTTCATATTCATAAGCGTAAGTTTTTGGGTTGTATCGGCAAAGTTAATCGATGGGACCCCAAGATAGTCGCCAACTCCGTGTAACGACATGTTACGCAAGGTAAGTTTAGTGCCCGCAGGACCATTTACATAAAGCTGCGCGCCCGTCCCTAGCATTAACATGTGGCCCTGACCATCAATAACCGTGCTACTTGAAAACGCTACTACCTTGCCGTTTGGAATAGTTAGATCTCCGGACAAAAATATGGTGTTGCCTTGCCCATCAATAATTCCGCCATTTGTCAGCGTTGCATGTGATGCTAACGTCATATCACCTTCAAGCGTAATTTGCCCGGTGTTATTTAAATTAATTGCTCCAGCAATAGGAGATAATACATTGAAACTGACCGTTGATGCGGCAGGAACCGAGAAACCGCCATCCAAACGCACAAAACCTCGAGCATAATCGCTGTTAGCAAAGGCATAGCTTGCAGCTTCATATTTAAGATTTACCGTTCCATCAAGCGACACTGCGTGCGCTTGATAATAAAAAAACAACAGACACATAAAAAGTGGAATTATCGCAATCTTCTTCATACACTACCCCATCAGAAAAAGAATATTGTGGACATCTTCTGTCACCATAAAGATGTTTTTTTGCATTTGCAACAGTACAAGAAATCGCTTCATGCTTGTACGTAAAAAAAGGCTGGTATGAGTTACCAGCCTTTTCCTGAATAAAAAGTATCTGATCTATGCATTCACGTTTTGATAATCTATCATGCCTGATTCAAGATCAATCGATCCGCCTGGTTTGACGATAAAAGAAAGATCGTCATTTGCAATTCCGTCACCAAAACCAAATCCTTCTGACAAGCTTGTAGCACCAGCATTAATCAAGACATTTTTATGATCAATGAGCAACGTTCCTTTGGTTAAACGCATTCCCGTCGTCGTTGTTTCAAGCGTAATGCCATCAATAAAAAAGCGCGATGACTGATCATTCATAACAAAAAGATCGCGATCATCAATGCTTGGCGCATAAACAAAATGGAGCTCTTCCATATGCAGCTGAGAGCATGGCGAGACCGTCAAGGTAGACTCTGATTGATAGCTCAAAATACTCGTTCCGCGTACAACAACGTCATACTCACATCCCATGGCACCAGTTGTAAAGGTAAAATCTCGCTCAAGGCTCAGATTGCTGTCGCTAAAAATCACCGTAGCGGTTGCTCCGCAGCAACTAATATTGCTCGCTTTAAGACCGGTAATTTGTACATTATGCAATGTTAGCACGCTATGTGGCTGTACGATAATCACGCCATCTTCTGCAAGTTTGAGTTCATGTCCATGTCCAGCAAGTGTACCAATACCACTAAATAGCCATGCGCCTGTAATGGTTATCGTACCATCTAACTCGATATCCGCATTTTGATGCAAAATAGTTCCACCAAAGGTACGTGGCGTATCATCCAACCACATCGCACGATCGTTATAATCAATGATTCCATCACCAATAAGCGATGCGGTCCCGCTGAACTTCAAATCGTTCAATAATTTAACGGTTCCACCGTTTAAGATAATTTCGCTTGGTTGGTTAGAAATAACCGAGTACTCCAAAAGAGTATCGGCATCCTCAAGAATAATCGTATTTTTCGAAAAGCTTGTTGCATAACCTTCAAGCGTTGCGTTTTTACCACTTACTTTAACTTTTTGAGAAAGCACGCCACCAGTAGCTGCTGTTTTGCTTTGCGAAGTTAAAGTGTTTGCTTTTGGATTAAGTACTCCAGTAGACGCAGTGATATTGGTCTTACTTTCTTGATCAAGCGAAGCATTATTGAGTGTGTAATTATTGCCCTCAAGCGTTGCATTTTTGCCCTGTACAAGCGTACCAGTTTTAATAGTAATTTTAGTTTTTGGAACTATTTTTGCTTTAGCAGATACCTTAAGCCTTGACGTTGGGGCAGTAAAGGTAATTTTTGCCGTAACAAATAGTGTTGGTAAGAGCAATAACGACCAAACAACTTTTATACATTTATTTTTATATATCACCGTTTATCCCTTTCTCCTTTTTTATACCCACACCCTATTCAGTTTGATCGTAAAATAAAATACCGGTCAGGGTATCAAGCGTTGCCCCTGGACCAATGATAATTTCAAGATCATCAACCGAGCTTCCATTACCAAATGAAATAGCTTCACTCACCGATAGCGCTCCATAATTTTCAAGATAGCTATGGCCATCTACTATAAAGGTTCCCACCGTCAAACGGATACCGGTCGTGGTAGAGCACAATGTTCCGCTGTTCAGATAGAACGTTGATTTGAGATTTTCACAGGTAATCAGATCTCGATTAGCAACTGGGGGCGCATAGGAGAAAGTCATATTCTCGCTCACATACACCGTTCCAAAGCGTGATATAGTACTTGGCATTTGAGTCTGATACCCAAAGGTCGCCGTACCGCTCAATGACCACACCCCTTTCACATAGATACTACCGCGGGTAAACGTATAATCACCATCCTGTTCCCAGGTAATATCACCAAGCGAAAGCGTACATCGATCATCCATGCAACGAATCTGATTACCAGAAATGCCACGAATCGTTATGTTATCAAGCGATAATGACGTACCAGGAAGTAAGACAAGCTGTCCTCGCTGCCCAAGATCAAGAATTTTACCTTTGCCATCTATAGCTGCAACGCCTTCAAAATACAGCGTATCGGTCATGGTCGTATTAGCACCCAACTCTATCGTTGTCTGTGGCCCAAACACAACCGTTGCACTTGAACTTAATGAAAGGCCAGGAACTTGCAGAGGAAAGTTTCTTAACAAGATATTGGTATATTGCGTAAATTGATTATCTGCTATGGTCACAATTGCCGATGTTGGGTTGGCTGCAAATTGATAGGTAAATCCATCACCATCAATAACCGGATCAAGCGTTTCAATCGTAAGCGTACGTAAAGGACCAATGTCATATGAACGATCAAGTTTGGTATTATTCAGAATCCTATGATGTCCAACTTTGAGCGAATCTTTTTTACGAATCGATCCACCATTAATGTAGGTAACATAACGAAGGGTTTCTTTGTATCCTGTAGGGCCAAAGCGAATATTATTAACATCATTATAATTAAGTGGGTCATATTCAAGTGTTACATTATCTACGGTCAACGTTCCTTGCTGATCAAAATTCATCAAATAGTTACCCACATTAACTTTTCCCGGACCAGAATAATACACACTTCCAACGGTAAAGGTGTAATTACCATTCATATCAATAATAACGTTGTACATGTTGAGTTTAGCCGTTTTATCCTCAAGCATAATGCGCCCACTACCAAGGCCTGAAATAATCAGATCAGCCATCTGGACGGTAGTATTTTTACGCACCCACAATGTCGCTCCTGATGAAAGATCGAGGATGTTATTGTTGCCAAGAATCTGCGCATCATTCAAAAAATACCAACGACCGTAAAGCTTGCTATCTGCACCCAAGCTTAAATTCTTCGCGCCAACCATCAGCAAGGTATCGGTCCATACCAGTGATTTTTGACCCGTCAAAAGATTATATCCATTGAAATTGATGGTCCCGGACCCTGTAATAAGAACATTATCTCCAAGGCCTAAATTATTGCTCAAATTGAGTGTCCCGCCTGAAAGATCTAGATTTGAATTAAGCTCGGTCAAAAGCCCTATAGTTACGTCAGACTGACTACTCTGCAACTTAATTGCGTTCATAGAACTAAAAAGAGGTTGGCCTTCAATAGTATTATTGGTACCACGAACCCAAATACGCTCTGGAATAAAACCTGGTTTGGTTACATAAAAATTACCATCACCGGGAAGAATAACCGAATACGTAAAGTTCGGATCATAC
>JBAZHB010000071.1:0-7251 GCA_041652535.1 Candidatus Babeliales bacterium | reverse complement strand
TTCCAATTGGTTCAATTTATGTGCCTGCGTTTGAAAGTTTAACTGCTAATTATAGCGCCTACTATTTTGCTCATGCGAATGCTCTATATACTTATGCGCTTGAGATTTCTTCTGTTAGTCCTGAAAATACAACGTACACATCAAGCACCGTGCCCTTTGAGGTTTCCAACACTGGCAACGAAACTGGGGTAGCATGGCAGATAAACGCTTACTTGGATGGTGTTCCAGTAGGCGCTAACCAAACGTCTGCAACGGGCAGCTTCACAGGCTTAGCGAGTGGCACGTACACTTTTGCGGTTTACGGAATAGGCGATAACGGAGCAGAAGACTATGAAGAAATCGTCTTCACTGTGTTGCTTCCAACATATGTCACTGAAGTTTCAATTGTTAAACCCGCAGTCACATCCTACAACGGCATAGTATCATGGGAAGTAGACACGAGCGCAAGCAACGACACAGGCATAACGCTGCAAATAAACGTTTACGGCTACCTCACTGGCACACCCGTGGGCGCTAACCAAACTTCCGCAACTGGAACCTTCACGATTTCAACCACGGGGTTGTACACGTTTGCAGTTTTAGCCGTAGGCGCTAACGGATCAACCGATTACGAAACAGTGCTGTTTGCAGTTTACGTTGCCGAGTCAACAGGCGAAATCTTTTCCATCCAAGGAATACCCGTAGGCGTCATCATCAGGATTAGGGGTTAAAGATTAAAGTCTAAACGCCTTTTATTCCCATTTTTTAGGGAACCCACTTTTTATATTTTAAAATAAATAGCAAAGTTTCTAAATTTTAGCAAATAAAGCTTTTAATTATTAAACAACGGTGTTTAAATACCTTTAATAGTGATAGTAGTAACTGTACAGTGAAACAGAATGCCTAAGATGTTAACTAAATCAACTAAACTAAACCTGTTCATTTCGTTATCCACGATAGTGATGTTGCTTGTAACCGCATCAATTGCGCAGCAACAGTCAAGTTTTAACCTCGCAACCTACGGCACGTTACTGTCGCCTGGATGCGCAGTTTACAGCGACTACGCCTGTACTAAGCCACAGTCGCAAATAGCCCTCAACAACCTTGAAGCATCCTCAAGCATCCAGCAAGTCATTTACATAAAAAACAATGGCACACTGCCAATCACGATGCACCTGTCAATAAACGGTTTCGTCCCCGTCGAATCAGTCAACGTTTTTTCGATAACTTGGAACCGCGAAGATTACCTGTTAGCAGTTAACCAGTCCGTGTCGGCAATGTTAACGTTGAATGTGGCACCGAACACGCTTGGAGTCACAGATTTTAGTTTCAACACCGAAGTGAAAGGGGTGCCAGCTTAATGGCGACTTCTGGAACAGCCACGATTCCCGCGTTGGCTTCAAGCGTTGTAGTAACGCACACTTACGGCAGCGCCACATTCGTCGTGGTATGGAATGCGGAACGCGACTTGGGCACAGTCACAATCACCGACAAATCAACCACCCAGTTCACCATCAACATCACCAACGTGGACTTTGAAGCTGACACGTCAGTGGCGTGGGCTATAACCACAGGCATCCGCGAAGCCGACACTGCACCAGCCGCGAACCAATACTGCGCGCTTGCCAACATTTCAGCCATGCCCGACGTGCCAGGCTACCAGGAATTAAACTTTACAAGCCAATCTGACTTTGAAGACTACGTTTCAAGACTCATCGACCGCGCAAGCCGCCACATCGACCGTTACACGCGCAGGCCAACCGCATTCTTCAACGGCGGAGCAACAGTCACCGAGTACCAAAACGGCAACTCGTCTTCGCTTGAAGGCGTGTACCCCGACACGGCGCGGGCGGGCAAACTTGACATCAAAAACAAAGTTTATCGGCTCAGCCAATCGCCCATCATCAGTGTCACAAGCGTCAACCACAACACCGCCGCCATCGGCGAAGTCGAGGCGTGGACAGCAATCACCGCTTACCACCTTGACAGCGAAACAGGCGAACTCGTGTTTGCCAATACTGTAGCCATCAACGAGAAAAGCAACTATTACGCCAAGAACCTGCGGTTCATCTACGTGGCTGGCTACGCAAGCGTTCCTGATGAAGTGGAGCAGGCATGCGAGGAACTTGTCGCTAACGCGCTTAAAAAAGCTATCACAGACAACTTGAACGCACGCGTAAGATTCGGGCGACCCGCCGCGATAAGCATGAGTGGCAAAGAAGTTTTCACTGACGAAATCAAGGAAATGCTTAATCCATACCAACAGGTGAGGCTTTAAAAATGAATAAACAAAGAATCCTCGTATCTGGACGCAGTTCAGGAATGTCATCCACTGCAACCGTAGAAACTTTGTACCATTTACTATACGACAGCAAAGTAATTAAACGGGTGCCTAACCAATGAACGACCCCGCAGAAACCTTAAGAACCTTCATCGAAGCCCAATACACGCTCGCAACCGCAACCGTGGCTAAAGACGACGTAGCTTTCCAAACGGTTGATTATAACCTATCTCGCAGTGTGCAATCCCCTCACATCATCGTGCAGCTAAGCGGTTTCCAGCGTAAGCAACAGGCTGAATCTGCACTGTACGATTTCACTTTTTTGGTGCAAGTCAGCGTATTCCCCAAGTTTCGCCAGACACAAGCGGGCATAGCCGAATTGCAGGCTCTTTACTGGGCAATCGTGAACCACATCAAAATAATGATTGACAGGGGCATTCCAACGGGTTGGGAATATGCTTACGTTGACACGGGCGCAAACGCTGGCATCGCCATGGGCACAATCCCCGACGAATACGTTTTCAACCTCACCGTTAAAGCATGCATCGCGTGGAGTAGCTAAAAATGTTGAGTGTTACAATAAACACGGCGAGCAACATATTGCTTGATATTTTGAGTAAATACAAAATTGAAAAAATCTTAGATGTTACATATGGCGAAGGACAACTTTGGAATAATATACCAAAAGATAATTATAACATAGTTTCAATCGATAAAGACAAAAATAGTAAAGCCATTCATAAAATAAACTTTGCCGATTTCAAAACCAATGAACGATTTGACGTTATATTATATGATCCACCATACAATTTCCAAAAATCAGGCTTTCAAATGAATATGGGCGCAAAATTAGTTTGGAAAGATAATAAAACTCAACGCGTTGAATTTACACCCACCGAAGCTATAGAAAACGTTCGTAACCTTAACAAATTAGCTTTTGAAGTTTTAAATAACGATGGATTAATATTTGTTAAAGTTAGTGATGCAAGATTTAAAGGAAACATCTTCGCACATCACGCTATAATAATCCAAGAACTTTCAAATTTCAATTTAAAAGAATTAATCGTCTATGTAAAACTGAACAATATGGTTGCTAATAAAGAAAAATGTGCTCATATTATTCATGGATATTGGATGATTTTCCAAAAGAGGATGATTAAGTCATGAGCATCCAACTTAGCAACGCCGAGAAAATCGTTGCAATCCAAAAGATTCTTGAAAAACATAAATGTTGGTCAGGCGAACAAATTGCACAATCAGACAATTTCTATGAGGACGCCGTAGAAATCGTAAGTGACATTGCAGACATAGTCGGATGGGCTAAATGTCCATACGATGACGAAGACGATAAATCGGATGATTAACCATGAGCAAACTTAGCAAAGCAAACCAAAAACACCTTAAAGAAACCGCTGACGAATTTGTTGAGTCAATGCGGGAATACGCGGCTTCATGCGTTATCCTCGGTGACGTTGACCGTTTAGGCAGAATGGTTAAGCATGTTGAAATGCTTACGGGCTACGAAGTGCTTGACGCCCTCAAAAAGAAGGGACTGCAAAAAGACATAGACGCTTTATGCGACAAGGCGGGACGAATAGCATGAGCATCCAACTTGAAGTTTCAACGCCGTACCATGCGGTTGCAGTGCAGAATCTTCAAATGCGCAACATTACGCCTGGGCAACTTGAAAGCTTCTTAACCGAAGTCGCCAACGCCGACATGCAAGTGCTGCTGGACTATTTAAGCAAACACATCGTCACGGGCGAAACAATAGGTAGCATCCGCATGCGTCTGCTTGAACGCTCCAACGATAAAGTTTCCGTTGCCGTGGGTACGCAATCGCGTGGCAGCCAACTGCGGTGGCTCGACAGGGGTAGAGGTGAAGTGCGCCCAGTAAACCGCAAGTTCCTGCGCTACATCGCCCACCCATCGGGCGTAATAATATTTAGCCGCTACTCAAGAGCCACCCAGCCAAGCAACATTATGCAAACCGCCGCTACTACTGCTTTAGCTAAAGCGCCTGAAATAGCGCAGCGCATAATAGCTATGCCTCAAGGAGTTGCATAGTGTGATAGAATTTCCAACTGATGAAAGTAGATGGATTTGGTTAGCTGGCGTTATGGATTGTGATTCATGTATTTGTCTTTCAAGAGCAAAATTAACAAGAAAAGATGGCAAACGTAAATTATCGTATAGACCAAATATTTCATTTGAACAAACATCTAAAGATTTAATAAATGAAATAGCGAATGTCGCTGGCGAAGGGACATTCGTTCATTTAAAAGCTAATTATAATTATCCGAATAAATATAGTAGTAGATGGCGTTCAATATATAGAGTAGTATTTGGTTCTCCAAAAGTACGACTTATTTTACCAAAAGTTATACCATATTTGGTGAAGAAAAAAGACCAAGCTATTTTATTAAATGAAGCTACAAAGCTTATTTCATTACATAATAGAGGTTTTACTGGTAACGATAGTAGACTTGCTGAAATTTTTGAGCAACTACATTCATTACATGAAAAAAATGGAAGATTAAAAAGACAATTAAAATTAGGAGCTGATTAAAATTTCATCAACAACAGGAAAATCATGGGTACTTGGTACATATGTAACCACGGTATTTACAGACCTTGGCGGAAAACCGTTTGACGTCCGCATCCAAAGGCACAGTACAACAACTAAGGAAGCTGGCACTGGCCAAAGAAAGCTTGTAAGCACCGACTCATCAGGCGTGTATTACACAATCGATTTCAAGCTTAAAGTTACAGCGCTCGCCACATTCATAAACGTAAACTGCTTCGTCACAGCCGAAGGCGTCCTGCCATCGTTTAGCTTATACACGGACGACGGAATTACTAAACGCGGATTCACTACATGCTACGTTAACACATGCAGCATCGAAGGCGGACAAACAGGCGCGCTTACAGCAAACATCCAAGTAATCGCCATCGCAAGCGAAGACAAAACCTTAACGGGCACGCTTCCAACGATTGCACCAATGACTAAAGCCGCTGTTACAACACTGTCAATTGGTGGAACAACAATCACGAAATGGACAAAGTTTAATTTTAGCGTCAACAACAACGTTAAAGTGCTCGCGACAGGCAATGGCGTGGCAATGACTGAAATATGGGCGCAACAAGCTGAATACAGTGGTTCAGTCACATTCGTTAAAACAGCCGCTTTAACCTACGGGTACGCAGCCGACGTCGCTAAAGACTTAATCATTACGTTAGTCAACAACGCTGGATCGCCAGCGACAGCAACTTACACTTTTGATGACGTCCGCGCCACAAGCAACGAATATTCTGTATCCGAACTCGACATCACCTACGAGTCTGTAGCGTGGGACGGCGACGAACTCGCAATAACCTAAAAAGGTGACTTCAATGCGTCCAATCAAAACTTTCCAGATGCCGCAGTCAATCGTTGACACTGCAGGCACAGCTTGGGCAGGCGTGTACATCGTGCATGAACTTGATGCCAGAGAGTACCTTCAAGCCCAATCAAGTGCCACATCCTTCATGATTGAAGAAACCGTGAAAGACAATAAGAGTAAACCCGAAGCTGAACAAGTTAGATGGAACGGCGTTATCCCCGAAGACGTAATGATGGTGCACATCGTCTGTAAAAGCGTGACTAAAGACGGCGTCCAACTTGATCCCAAAGTTGCAGTGCCAAGCAAAATATGGGAAGCCCTATCGTGGCACTCGCTGCCAGCCAACACAATATCTAAGGACGAGTTTGAAGCCCTTTTTTTATCTTCAGCAACAAGCAGCCCTGCCACATCACAACCCAAATCAACATGATCCAAAACGGCGTGGCTAAGCTGTCTGACCTCACGGCGAAGCAACTGCAACAGTATTTCCCCTATTTAAGAGCGTGCGAAATGGAGCAGGCGTTAAATACACCGCCTGAATAATCCACTTTTATTTAAATAATTTTATCTTCATTATCGTCATTGATATTATATTTTACATATAAGCCATCAACGTCTTTTGAATATTCACTTTTATATCTGCCGTGCTTAATTTTTAACATTTTAATTAAAGCTGACGGTCTTAAAAAATGAACTGGATAACTTTTTCCATATTTTTCTCTATTAGAATAACTTTCAAGAATAGGATATGTTTCTTTGGTTTTCTTTAACACTCGTTTCAAAAATAAAGTTTTGTCATTTTCATTGTAATATATATCAACGAAGCCTTCGGGAAAATATTTAATTAAATTTTTACTGATGTAAATAACCTTTGTTCTAATACTAACTTCATCGTCTTTTAATTGCGTGGTTCTTCCGAATTTAATGAATTTTTTAAAATTATCTAACGATTTTATACTCATTCATAATCAAATCTTTTTATTACATAATTAAATATATTGTCATTTATAAACATTTTTAATTATTTTTGTTTACGCTAAAATAATCGGCAACTTTATATTTATGGTGTTACTACTACTATGAAAGAATATGCCATTATCAGATAATGAAATGAAAGAGATAGAGCAAGGCACTGAAGAAGGCAAACGATTGCAAGAACGAGAAGAACTAAAACTTGAAGATTTTAAAGAATTTGCATCGAGCGAATGGAAACTTGAATCTATCGATTACGACGTTTGCGTAAAACGATTAATTGAAGACTCAAATGAATTACAAAAAATGCTTAACTCAACTGATGCTAACGAATCAATCTTCGAATTTTTAGGACTTTTAACGTCAATACATGAAATATCAAACAGCCTCATCACATGCATTGGCAAGAAACGTTGCGGAAAACTGATTTTAACAACAAATAAACGATTATTATAATCATCAAGTTTCTATTTTTTTATCCTAATAAACTTTTATCTTTAATTATTAAACAACGGTGTTTAAATTAAGGCATGATAGTAGTAGTAACCGTTAGGACTTGACGCTTGCATGGCATACAGCAACTTCAATTATGAAACCCGATTCACCGCAATAAACACGATGACGCCCGCAGTTAAC
>JBAZHB010000070.1:0-7526 GCA_041652535.1 Candidatus Babeliales bacterium | reverse complement strand
CGTTATTCATGAACACGATGTTTTCAGTTTAATCAATCGTTTAAAGAGGGATTATCCGAAACAATGACATCTATATCTCTCATTGGGAAGGCTGGCGCGGGCAAATCCGCGATTGCCGAGAAACTCTGCGATAAAGGCTACACGCGTTTGTCGTTTGCAAGCAAAGTCAAGGACATCGCTTGGGATATTCTGCAAAAGCCGCTTGACAAGACTCAGCCTAAAGACCGTGAGTTCCTGCAGCACTTGGGCACTGACTTGGCGCGGGCGTATGACCCCGATGTTTGGGTGAAGCATTTCCGAATCGCGTATCACAAGTGGCTCAAGTACGGCAGGAAGGATTTCGTTGTAGACGACGCCCGATTCTTGAATGAAATCGAGTTCCTGAAAAGCGAAGGCTTCGTTGTCGTGCGGGTGGTTGGTCGAGGCTACAGCATGGGCGCTTTGGGCAACCACGTCAGCGAAACCCAGCTTGACACTTACAAAGCTGACTTTGAAGTTGACAACAGCGGAAGCCTGCAAGAGACGATGTGGCAACTGCAACATATCATCAAAACGGTGGAGAGTGCCAAGAAATAAAAGTTCTTGTAGCGTGCGAATTCAGTGGAGTAGTCCGTGAAGCATTTCGTGCCCGTGGACACGACGCTTACAGTTGCGACTTGTTGCCAACTGAGATTCCAAGTCCATACCATATTCAAGATGACGTGTCAAATCATCTCAATGAAGATTGGGATTTAATGATTGCTCATCCAGATTGCACACATTTAGCCGTGTCAGGCGCACGATGGTTCAAACACAAAATTGTGGAACAGCAAAGCGCCAGCGAGTTCTTTATGAAAATGGTTAACGCACCAATTCCAAAGATTTGTGTTGAAAATCCAATTTCAGTTATGTCTACGCTTTATCGTAAACCTGACCAAATAATTCAGCCCTGGATGTTTGGGCATGGTGAAACTAAAGCTACCTGTCTGTGGCTTAAGAATTTGTCAAAACTACAGCCAACAAACATCGTTGATGGCAGAGTGCCGCGAGTGCATTACGAGTCACCTTCGCCTGACAGATGGAAGAATCGTTCGCGCACACTTCAAGGAATAGCAGACGCTATGGCAACTCAGTGGGGATGCGACTAAATGGAATTCATGTTTTATTGTTTCGCCAACGACGGCGAAGAATTGGTTCAGAAAACAGATGACACACTTGCAGGGTTTTTTCCCAGTTGCAAGTGGACTTACGGGCTTATTCGGGTGGAACAGGTTAAGCAAGAACCCGTAATCAAGAAACGTTGGCTATTCAAAAGCGTCACGCAGCCCACGCAAGTCCTGTTTCAAGTAACGGTCGAGGTGTTCAGTAAAGGCTTAAACAACGCCCTGGTGAGCACTCGAAAAATTACTGATAATAAAGTCTCTAAAATGAAAAAGGAGCAAAACTAAGTTGGACATCGAAAAAGAACTTCAAAAAGAGTTAGACCGATTGCAAACTAAGTATGGCGAATGCCATGAGTACAAGTGCGAGTGGCAACCATGCATCAAAAACGAACAATTGCCTTTTGACAAAAACGCTGAGTTAAACGGTGAAGTAGACAAGACCAACCACAAGTTGATGGTTTACTGTAGCGAGTACATTGAAGCCCTGCACACGTTGCGTCACGAGTTTTTTGAGGCCATGCTTGACAAGCTTGTTAGCCCCTACGTTACGCTTTACAATTGCCTGCAACGGGGCTTTGAGAATTCGTTCATGGAAACTACTTATCATCAGAAAGAATCAATAATCGAAAAATTGGTGAAGCAGGAAGAGTTTGAGCGAGGTGACAAAAGATGAAGTATGAAATTGCTAAAAGAGGCATCGAAAACATTCTTAAAAGCACTCGTGAAGCTGAACGCGAAGAATTAATGATGCTTTTCCATGCGCAGCAGCCGCGTTTGAAAGATAAAGTGGAAAACATGGTGAT
Source organism: Candidatus Babeliales bacterium (assembly GCA_041652535.1). Lineage (GTDB taxonomy): Bacteria > Babelota > Babeliae > Babelales > RVW-14 > UASB124. Next base: position 5,581 of record JBAZHB010000070.1, on the reverse strand, counting down.
GCTTGAAACCATCATTAAACAGTATCTTGACGTAAAATACACTTTGCGCCCCGCTATGGTTGCGGTGCAGGAAAAGAATCCAGCCGAGGGACGACGCTACTATAGCCTCATTTTGAAGATTGAAGACAGCATTGGCAGAAACCTTGGACGGCTTGGGCTTACACAGCGTCCGCAACAGTATATACCCAAAGCTGAACAGCAGAGCTTCGATCCAAAGGCGATGGCGAGCGTACGCGATAAACAGGGACTTGAGGATGCTTTGAAATGAGTGATCCGCAAACAATCATTAGTCAACCATGGAGCGATAAGTTGAAACATAAAGTAGAAACTTACCGCGAATATTTCTTTTTTGACGAAGACTCAATCGAGATTCAAATGCTAATAGACATCATAAACTACACTATCGAAAATGACGAGTCAAAATGTGAAGGTTGCGAACGTGTTGACCCCGACGAATGCTACCAAATAGTCTGCGATAATCCGCCTGAGAGGTGGTAGAGATGCCATATCAACGAGAAACTGCAACATACGTTTGTGAACGATGCGGAAAATCATTTGTTAGAGTAATCAACGATACTAAACGAAGTAAGCATCTTTATTGTTCAAGTGAATGTTCTAACGCTATACCGTGGAATAAAGGCAAAGACACAACGAAGATTATTGAACTAACTTGTGAAAAATGTGGAAAAATATTTCAACGCACAGTTTGGCAAGCAGAACACGCTTTGCATCATTACTGTTCACGTAAATGCGCCTACATGAAACTTGAAGGTAAGCATCTTCCGCTTGAAATGGTGCAAAACATGATTGCTAATCATGCGCATTTGAAGGGTAAAAATTCACCTATATGGCGAGGTGGACGTTATATTGACTCACATGGTTATGTAAGAATTAACATCGATGGTGAAATCTTCCATGAACATCGTTTGGTCATGGAACAGCATCTTGATAGAAAATTAACCGAAGAAGAAGAAGTTCATCATATAAATTTTGATAGACAAGATAATCGAATAGAAAATTTGCAATTGTTCAAATCGAAAAGTGAGCATATCGCATTTCATAGGAGATTAGAAAGTATTGAAAAATAATGATGTAGCAAAGTTTTATACGATGCCTGAAATACGCAAAATATATAGTGAAGGCACTTTAAGCAAATACGATTTAATAGACATGGCTGCGTACAATCCAAACCTTTTCTGTTATCAAAATCTGAAACTACCGTTTAGAAGATTTTCTGATACCCAGGAGTACATTTTAGATACCTTTTACACGCCGTCAAAATTCTATAGGGAATTATTACTTGCATGTGGACGTAAAGGCTTTAAATCGTTAGCAAGCACATGTATCTTGCTTTTTGAAGTGTATAAAACACTTGTCTTGATTAAAGACCCACAAGAATACTATGGGCTGCCGAATAAGAAAAACATCATGTACCAATTGCTCGCAGCTAATCGTGAACAAGCAACTGGAATTTCGTTCGATTATTTACGCTCCTTAGCGTCAACAAGCCCATATTTGAACGATAAAATCAAAAACACCACCAATGAGTCGCTTGAATTTCAAAAGCACCTTGTTATTCAGGTATATAACTCATCTGCGCGTGGATGTAGAGGGCAATCAAGCGCTGTTGTCATCTTTGATGAAATCGCTTGGTGGATTGACACAAAAAGTGGAAATTTAAGTGGCGACGAAATTTATTATGCAGTCATGCCGAACTTGAAAATTTTGAAGCATGAAGGCAAACAGGCAGATAGCAAAAGTATCTTGATTAGTTCACCAAGTGGGCGAGCAGGAATCTTCTATGATAACTTCCGAAGTGGCAACCACGAAATAACAATTGAACGTACACAAGAATCGGGGAGCGAGCCTTGGAGATGTTGCTTCCAATTGCCAACTTGGGCGCTTAATCCAAAAAACGCTTTTGATTGTAAAACATGCGACCATCCAGATACGCCACTATGCAATGTATGCAATAGCAACGATTTACGCATCGATTGGAAAAAGAACCCTGAGCGCTTCGAACAAGAATATGGAGCGGTTTTTGTTGATACAATCAGTCCCGCACTGTCAAGAGATAAGATAGAAGCTTGCGTCGTAAACGAAATGGGGCTTGACCCGCTTGGCAAAGACAAAGAAACTCCGCGTGCACTATCCCTTGACCCTTCATTGGTTGGAGATGCTTACGGTTTAGTCATGGGGCATCTAACTGATGATAACATCTTGGAGATTGATTTGCTCAAAGAATGGCAAGCCTATGACAGAGATCATCCGATAGACCTTAAAATTGTTCAGAAGTACATTGAAGACCTAAACAACAACTACTATCTCACCCACATTATCCTTGACCAATACCAATCGGCTTCCACGGTGCAAGCTTTGCAAGACAAGGGAATATCAGCTTACATGCTCACGGACACGCAGAAACTCAACACCGAAGCCTACGAGCGCTTAATCGCAAGAATCAACACTGAACCATGCAAACTTCACATTCCAAGAAACTCGCCGTTCACCAAGAAACTTCTTAATGAAATGTACTTTTTGCAACGAAAGGTTGCGGGTAAAAGTGTGAGATACGAAGCGAGTATTAACAGCACAGACAATTTAACCGACGCCTTAGCAAGATTGACATATATCATGGAACGTGAAGGCAACCGCAAGTTTACCGTGGAGAGATTGTAATGAACGATAAATGCGAAAATTGCATCAAGCCGATTACAGCCCGAAACTGCAAGCCCTGCTCAAGCAATCCCGCCAAGTATATTCTGACAATAGCCGTTTCCTGCGACAAGTCATGTTCACAGTACGTTATTCGTGCAGATTTGGGTTGCAAGCCAATCACGGGCGAGTGCCTGCGTGCGGATAGAATAGTCACGATACTAAACGCTTTAGGAGTTTTAAAGAATGAGTAAAAAACCATATCACAGAACTGACGAGTGCCTCAAGTGCCCACGGATGCTGCATTTACAGAAGACGCCTGAAGGCAAAAAGTTTTGTGAATACTGCCTCACGCGGCAAGCCATTTTGAAGTGCAACGGCAAAATCGTGGATAATTTCGTGTTCCAAGAAGACTTTGCCATGGGACTGTATAATCGCCTGCAACTTTGGAGCAGCAAGCCGTTTGCCTGTATAGAGTGCGGCTGCAAAGACTTTGGCGTGGACGTTGAAAGCCACGAGGTGCCGCAGCAAGGCATCTTTGAACTTCAGCCTGCAACGCGGTTCGTGTTCATTTGCGGCAACGGACACCGTTTTTACCCCGACGACAAGATGCAATCACATGGCGCATCCAAAGCGACGGCTGCCGAATTAACAAATCAAGCAACGAAGGGACTGCAATGAAAAAGTGCGACGTTTGCGGCAACGTGTTTCCAGAAAGCAAGTACGCTAAAAACAAGAAGCGATGTGGCGTCGAGTGCCAAAAACAGAAGCATCGAATCTACAATGCCACCCACAAACGCAAGTGGAGCAAAACGAAGGATTCAACGCTTGGCAAACTGACGCATACGGGCTCAACTTTGCTTGCCGATTTAACAGTGGTGGACGTGGATGGGCAAACCCGTGTGAAGGGTGCATTGGCGCTTCAACGATTGATAAGTGAGGGAAAAACGAATGATTGAAAACCTGCTTAAAATGATTAAAGGCGCACTCGGCGTCGGCATGGTGCATAATGGCGACAGCCAATTTATTCTTAAAGCGATTCCAAGCAACAAGATAGACTACATCGTAACCGATCCACCATACGGCTACAGTTTCATGGGCAAAAATTGGGATAAAGCTGTGCCCGCGATAGCGATTTGGCAGGAATGCTACCGTATTTTGAAGCCTGGAGCATTCATGTTTGTCATGTCAGCGCCAAGACAAGACGTGTTATCCGAAATGATTACGCGCATTGCCAAAGCAGGTTTCGACACGAGCTTCACAAGCATCTACTGGACTTACGCAAGCGGATTCCCCAAAGCCATGAATATCGCTAAAGCCGTGGATAAACGGCTTGATGTTGAAAGAACAGTTGTTGGCACAATAAAAACTCATGATATAAGAAATAATTCATTGATGGAAGCGCGAACGCCTGAACAGAAAAAAGAGCAGCAGACAATCGAAATTGAAAAAACCGTTGCAACTTCGCCACAGGCTAAAGCGTTAGATGGAAGCTACGGCGGTTTCCAGCCGAAGCCCGCTGTGGAAATCGTAATTGTAGCTATGAAGCCACTATCCGAAAAAACGTATGTTGACCAAGCACTCGCAAATGGACACGGAGTAACTTGGCTGGATAAATGCAGGATACCACATAAAGAACCTATAGTTTTAACAGATAGAACTCCAAGAACCGAAGAAAACACATTTAACGATGATACTTGTGGATTCAAAAAAGAAGTAAATCATATAGCAAGTGCATCACAAGATGGTCGTTTCCCCGCTAATTTGCTTGTGTCAGATGACGTGTTAAATGACGGTTCAACCCACAAATCAGGAACTATTGAATCGCATCACCAAATTGATAAACAGAAAACTACTGAGATATACGGCGAATACACAAATTTGCCTGCAGAACAGCAAACAACTTATGGCGATTCAGGAAGCTACAGCCGATTCTTTGACTTGGATGCTTGGTGGAACAAAACAGTTGACGGCTTGCCTGAAAACGTGAAAGCCACTTTTCCATTCCTGATTGTGCCTAAAGCAAGCAAGTCAGAGCGAAACAAAGATTGTGAAGAACTTGGTGGAACAAAACGATTCAGTTCAGTTAGCGGTGTATCGGGAAAAATGTTGCCAAGCAAATCCGCTAATCTTGAATCACATGAAGTTACAGGCAATTTCCATCCAACCGTTAAACCGCTTAAACTCATGTGTTACTTGATAACTCTTGGCAGTCAAGCCAACGACATAGTTCTTGACCCGTTCAATGGCAGCGGAACCACTTGTTTAGCCGCTAAAATTATGAATCGGCAATGGCTCGGAGTGGACATAAGCGATGAATACTGCAAAATAGAATCTGCAAGACTTGGCAGCGCACCAATCGTTAAACATGAACCGCCAAAACAAGACATAAAATCGCAACCTGCAAATCAACCTAAAATTGCCAAAGTTTCCAGCACAAACGTTTGCTGTGCGTTAAGTTGCACTTTCAAAGACGAATTTGGCGACTGTTCAGGCAACGGTTTGAAGCTTCATTGCAAAGACCGAGGTGCCAAACCATGATTTCTAACCCGTTAAAAGCCATCCGCAATTGGCTTGAGTCGCGCAAAACGTTTTACACGCTTAGTTACCACGGCTTAAAAATCAAGTTTGACTTTAACCCGCGAATCAAAGTTTGCAGCGTTTGTGGAACAAATGGTTGCACAAACATGCATCACACTTGCTACAATTTCAGTTACAAGGAAGTCAGGGCTAACCCGTCGCTTTCACTGTTGTTCACGTATGAGGCGGATTATAGTTGCCACGAGTTATCCAACAGCGTGCGCAAGTTGCTGTTTGAAGACCCGTCGTTGGAGATTAAGACGAGCAGCAAGAAACTGCAAATTATCTTTAGCAACCACAAAAGACTGCTTAAAGAACGCGACAAATTCAACCAAAACCGTGATGT
>JBAZHB010000069.1:0-7644 GCA_041652535.1 Candidatus Babeliales bacterium | reverse complement strand
AGAAGCAACAACAGAAGAGATAAAAACCGCTGAATCGTTAGCTCAACATGAAATGGATTTTACCGATAACGATTTAGAAGCAACAGATCAAGAAATGGAAGATAAAGCTAACGAAATAGAAGCTAACGCCGATAAAGAGGTTAAAGATTGGACTGCACTTAAATCGCTTGAAACAAAACAGTCTTATCAACGTGAGTTAAAACTTGAAACATTCATTAAAGAACAAACATGTTATGTACAAATAACACACAGCCACATCTATAAGGCTATTAGGCTAACCGCATGCACTTCACAACCAAACGAAATAACAGCTTATGTTACATTATACGATAAACTGTTCGATCTATATCAAGCATCTTTAAACCAATAATCCATTTTTCTTTTAATTTTTTTTTATGTTGTTGCATTAACAACCCATAGTCAACGTGTGCATACGGGAACACATAAGGCTTTCAATTCATCACGATAAGCAATAAACATAGATGCTTTAGAGCGAGCGAACAAATTAAAAAAATTGATTATTCAAATTCATTAGGACATTCTTTAACATATTGCGCAAAAAAAGTGTCTGGGTTAATGAATGGCTCTTTGCAGAAATTTCTACTAAATAACTCATTTATTACATCTTGATAACGAGAGTGTTTAACAATAGACTTACCATTATTAACACAATCATTAATTATCTTATTTTTTTCCATCAATAATTCAGTAAGAGACATATCTTTAACTGATTTAACTTGCATTTCAAATCACAAGATAATAGTAATAGTAACAGCAATATAAAACTATGTATACAGATATAACAATAATGTATCAAATAATACAAATTAAAGGCTCTTAACTGTGTCACTACAAAAAACACACAGACACACGATAGAGCAAGCGAACCATATCTATATAGAACTATATAGTAGTATATACAACAAGCTATAAGTATATACTTAGTTCATTTAGTATATACATGTATATACTTTAGTGGTCTCTCTCTTTTTAATTCATGGCTAATGTTAAGCATTAGTATGCACTTGTATGCACTTATCCTACAACTGCATACGATTGTGCATGATAAAAAAGTAACCTTTATAATTTTAAAGATAACCTTATTGGCCAAAAAGTACCCCCAGTCTTACTAAATCTGAGTAGTACCTATTTTGCTATAAAACACCTTCACTTTAGTATGACAGCGCAAAATTTCACCCAAGGCACCCACCCCCGATCATTATTTTTGCTCGGAGTCCCTTAACGTTAAGTTTATTAACGCCATGATAGTAGTAGTAGTAACAGGTGAATTAACAAAATGTCTCTATTAAGAGGTTTAATTGCTCTATTTCCAATCGCCTACATAATTTGGTGGTTCTACTCGTTGTTCTACTGGGTTCCAACAGTAACCAACATCGCTTGGACTGCAATCAACCTATGGACGATAATAGCACTACTCGGATTCTTCATCGCGGGTGGAATAGTGCTGATAATTTCAATTGTAGGCACAATTGTGATACTGATAGCAGCAATAGCGGATTGATCAAGCAATGGAAACTTGTCCGTTTTGTCAACTCCGATTCAGTCAACCTAACCTGCTTACCGAGCACGTCGTTAAACTACACATGACTGACTTGCACCCTGAACGCAAAAGGAATCCGCCATGACTTGTCCAGCAACCAACTGTGGCTACAAATACAATGAATGCGAACGCAAATGCACTTGGCCACGCGAAGAACAAAAGGCAGGTCGAGCACCATGAAACCGCTAAGTTGCATTTTCAACAGGCACACTGATGCACTTGTCGAAGTCACGACCGAGCTACTTGGACAAGCCACTAAACGCGCAGTCTACATTAACGTTGGCTACAAAGTGACAACGCGGTGCCTACGGTGCCAACGAATCAAAATCATCTACAAATTCCAATTAACACCAATAGAAGAAGCCATGTTGCAACTTTACAATATAGAATCTAAGGAGATACGCATTCCATGCCCATAGAAAACAACATGCTCAGCGGTAAAGTCGCTGCATCACGCAAGCCAGCCTTGACAAACCCCAACGAAACTTCGTTGCCGCTTAGTTGCCCCAAATGCGCCAATAAGTTACACGACGTCAACAGTGGTGGAGTCCACATGAAATACTGTGGCAACTGCGGATTCGTGGACACAGCTAAACCGATACCTGATGACATGGTGCATGATGCTTACCCAATAATACATAACGGAAAATAAATAGAAGTGCAACAATGATTAACCCGTTAAAATGGTTATGCTACAAAATCGCCGAACAAATTTGGCTGTACGGCTACAAACACAATAACTTCGACATGATGCTTGACTCTGCGTTGGCGATGATAACTTATTTTCCGTATAAAACAGAATCCGTGGATGACCAATCATGAACAAGTTTACGCTAAACGAGGAAGAATGGGTTGAACCCAACGCTGACGACGAAGAATGGGAACTAATAAACTGGAATGAATATGACTGAGACAACAAATTACTGCCACAACAAGAACCATGAACATAGAAAAACTTGCAAGTTTCCATTATGTCCTTGCCCTGCCGATTGTCGATGTTGGGTTACGGGAGAATGTGGAGATTGAATTTATCCCAAACAAAGCAGGCTACAACCGAAACGCAGGTTATCATAGACGACGCGCAGGCACTTATAGAGGAAGCCACGCGACTGCACAACGATTGGCAATTCATGATTAAAACGCAGCGACTGCTCACGCTTGCAAGGATACATGAAGGATTCGATTAATGCGAGGTGATTAAACTTGACAGAAACAACAACACAAACAGCAACCAACGTTACTATAACGTTTTCTTGCAGTTTCAGCGGACAATGCGCCAGTGAAGGCAAACGATGCGATAACTGCGCGAATAACCCCGCCAACTACAAGCAAGACTATTATGTGCCAGCGCCGTGTAACCCGTGGAATCCTTGTCCAACAATTTGGTGTGACGACGGCAGCATGACCTGCGACGTTACAGGCGTGACCATAATGTTCAAGGCAGACAACGACCACTACAAACAAAAGTAGCCACTGTCGCTGGCACCCGCAGTGACAACGCAGAGTCCACGGACGCAACGGGTTTCTTGAAGACTCAACGAAGGTCACGCGGGGTACCAACGAACCCATTTCTTGACGGACACTACAAGAGCACGCTTATCCACGCGGGAAACAGCGACGACTACGACGACAAAACCACGAATATATAAGCCACTTTTACACAGAAACGCAACATATTATGGACACCATCTTTTTAGAAACCACGTATCCCATACACACTTTCATGTATATTTTCTTCAAAAAAACAGGTTTTTTCAGCCCCATAATTTCCGCTTAAGCCCGAAAGGGTGCCTCGCGCTCTCTATTATTATACTTTTTCTATTAAATAAAATATACCTTTTAGCCCTTAAGCGAAGATATCGCATTTACTCAGATTTACTATGCACCTTGCAATCCACATAATAATAGTAAAAGTGTGCGCCCGCAGTCCCAATTCATATAAAAAGTGGACTGTAGTGCGCAGTGGTTGGACAAACATTGTATTGCTGAATCTTGCATTAAAAGTGTGTAAACGTTGCAGAGGCAGTCTCCATGCTTTAGACACTAAAGTGTGTAAAAGTATGGTTCATCGATAAAGGTGTTAAGGCGACACCGCCTGCAACGCGATGCCACCCTGCACACCAAACTATACTGATGCACTCCTTAGCCACCTATTCAGTGGCAAATTCGATATATAAAGTTTAAGGCTGTCGCAGGCTCTCCGTTGCCCCACGCGTGCGCCTTCAAGACACACTATGCCACAGCGCTGCGCCAGCAAGGGGTGTGCGGGTGCACGCATACAATAAACGATAAAGCTCTTTATTTGCCAACGCAAATAATACGCGAAGGCACAGAGGGAGCAAGCGCTATTCGTTAGTCCAAATAGCTTCAGTGTTATTATGTGATTGACCATGAAACTCAACTAATGGCTTAAACGGCAACCACATTGCATTTAGATTTTCACACACAATAACTTGCCCTCTTCGTGTTTTACAGAAATTTGCTAAGTTATCATAATTTAAGTCATGTTCTATATAATGTTGCCCGCCTTGTTGATATGGCGGGTCAATGAACCAAGTTGCTTCAATATTATTTAATTTTTGGTAATCATCCAAAATAATTTTCCAATGTTTAATTTTTGGCAGATATTCTATTATTCTCTGAAGTGAAAAATAAGTAGTTGAAGCCCAATTAGGTTTTGATTTCACTTGACATGACCATTTTTGCACTATATTCTTTGGAGCTGACGAGCCGCGATTTATACAGAAACCAAGTAAATACTTGTGTTCTTTTCGTATTGGCAACTTGGATACGTCTTGACCTAAATATAAATTACTATATTGTAGTATTTCATCTACTGTGGCTTCATTGATTAGCCAATTCCAAATATCATAAATAACTTTGTATTTTTCGCAAAGAATGATTTTATGATTTGGATATTGCAAACTATACCACGCGCTTCCAGCAAATGGTTCAATTATCGTATCATATTTTGGTTTAGGGTAATATTTAATTAATTTACATTTTGAACCATAATATGACCAAAGTTGCAATCGGTTTTCAATAGGCATCTTATTCTTCCACCGTGTTTGCATTGGATTTATCAGCGGTTAACCAATCGTGGTCTAAACCGCGTTCCCTGCGTTTTTCGGGGTTGGTTTGGACAGACGCCTTCTTGTACTTTTCGTTCTGTGAAGTCAATTGGTTGTATCCTTCGTTTTGTCTTGAAGCCAATCACCATCTAATCCTCGTTCTTTACGTTTTGGCGGGCAATCGGCATTATTGCTTCGGAATTCGTCGAATTCTTCGCTAAAATCTTTTAGCCACTTGAACCAACCACGTTGTTCAAACGTTTTTCCCCATTTGATGAATTTAGGTGACAAATTGTATGTTGAAGTGTTTTCATCTTTATGGCAAATACGCAGAAAATAAAGTTCATCAAGTATTCTGCTTGCTTTTTCGTGTCGTATGAAAAGTGCGTCAGCTAAAGCGTTAATGGTGCAGTCTGGATTGCATAGCAAGTAATAAAATGCTTGTATACGCCAAAGCGGTGGAGTTTGCATTAACGTTTTTCCAACGAAATCTATTTCTTCCTCAGTAATTTCATCTTTGCCACGTACACAAGCAAGCATCTTGCACAATTTAACAATCTGAATCATAACTCTTGTTGGTTCTTCGGGTGTTCCTTTAATATCGTCACCTTCACCCTGCACAATTAATGGCGTACGCATTCTGGCGGTGAACTCGCATAGATTAGTTATTAATTGTTCATATTGAAGTGGCGGATCATAATCTTTATGTTCAATTGATGACAGGAATTCTACTATTTTGTTTCGTATTTTTATAGTTTCAGTGTCGTAGTCTTTGTCATTTCTCGTGAAAATCGAATGCAACGCGTCATCACGTTTGGTTTTAAATCGCACTTTAATAAAGCGTTCACCCAATTGATTCATTAATCCATAGTACACGTCGATGATTGGTGTCATTCCCATTATCATGCCAAAGTTTGCTTTGTATGTTAACTTGCCTTTGCGATTTCCATAGCCCTTATGTTCTTCACCATCAAAGATTAATCTGAAGGTTCCGAAAACGGCGTTACGTTCTTCTTTGTCACCGCTTAAAATTTGGCTCATGTCATCGATGATAGCTGTTTTTCCATCAAAGTCTTCAAGTATACCGTATTTAACGTCATCACTGTCGCCTATTTCTTTATATCCAGAAATCAGGTCTTTCTTTTTCACTTCGCTGATATAATAAGTAAGATTCCAGCCTGTGAATAATTGTAACAGCTTAGATTTTCCGCCACCTGACGCGGCTATTAAGAATACCCACACTGGCTTGCCATAGGGGTAATATCGTTCTATCATCATGGCCAGTAAAAAGTCTATAACGTCTTCGTGTCCTGGATGTAGTTTAACATGATTAAGTATTTTCTGTTTTAAATCTTGAAACGTTGGTTTTTTCCACGCAAGTCCTACTGGCGACTTAAATGTTAATCCATTGCATTCTGTTGGACAAAGGTCTTTATCACGCGCCCATTTGCAGGTGATTGGCTTGCGATTGTTTTTCTTCACGTTTTCAAGCTGATTCTGCGTGTAGCCTTCGCTGTAGTCATCGTCGAATGCGAGGATGCGGTGGACTTCGCGTTCGCCTGCTTCGCCAAAGAAAGTGAATGTTTGCGACAGGAAGATTCGTTGCGGATTAGTAATGTGCACTTTGTTTTGAGCGTCTTGAGCAATCTTTGCAATCAACGGGCACTCGTGCAACTTAGTGATTTCACCGTCGCGTTCATACACTACTTCACCCGTGTCCTGTACGGAATCTTTAGTGTCGATTGAGGTTTCAAACTCGTGCATCTTGTTAATGAAGTCTTTGGTAACTTCAAAAATCTTGATTTCGGATGGATAAACCACATCTTTAGCTTTAGTTACAAACGGGTAGGATTTGCCGTCAAGGTTGCTTAAGAGGCTAACGTAGTGTGTCATGCCCGAAAGCTTATCGTTTTGCCCGCCAAGCTCCCTGATTTTGCGGCGGCTTGAAGCAATCGCAGGGCTGTCAAAACCAAACACGACGCCTTTGCTTTCTGATTGTTTAATGTTGAGAGATAAGCCTGACTGTTTCTGGATGTACAACATTGCGTTAGCGTACTGCTTGTCATCGCGGAATCCACTGCAAAACACGCTAAAGTGCAGTCCGCGCCCTGACGACTTGATTTGAATGAAATCGTTGTCTACTCCAAAGGAATTCAAAGCATACAGCAGTTTCTTACCCGCTTTAGCTATCGTGTTCCACTCGGCTTTAACGTCTTCCTTGGTTTTCAAGTCGCGGTTGCAGTCAAGTTCAAACCACATTTCGTAAATACTATCGCTATTGCTGCCGTCCACTCGGTAACGCCCAACAATGTTGTTTTCAGCGATTAAGCTTGCCTGAGCCATTTTAGCGTCGTCTATAGCCCAAATGTCTATTCCAGTTTGCTTCTTAACAGCTTGCCAATGCTCAACGTTTCTATCTATAAAAATGGGTTTGTTAACTTTGCAGGCTTTCTCAAGCATTATTAAATAGTCTTTTTGATGTGAATCCTCACTTTTGACTGAGTATAAAGCGTTTTTTAATTGTTTAAGTGGATTATGAATGGTCATTTATCTTTAACACCTTTGGTTGAATTGTAAAGTATAACCATTAATTGTTGCAAATCTGTTTCATTATGAATCATGTCGGCAACAACGGGTTTAATATTAATTATACTCATTTTTAGTAATTCGATAAAATCGTAGTACCCGCCGAATCCTATTTTTCCGAGTAATTCATCTATTTTTTCCCAATCTTCTTTGTTTAATTTAGTCATTTTAACCGCACCATTGTTGCACTATGTTATCGCCATCAAATTCGTGCAAAATATTTTTTAACATACTAATAAATAGAATAACAGTGACACAAGCGCCATTTTCATTATAAGGACACTCGGTAACTGTACACCCTGCACGATAACCTTTTTTAGATTTATCGTAAAACAGAATTGGAATTAAATTATGGCTTTGTTTTATTTGTTTTCTGCATTTTCCACAATATAATTCGCCTGACTCATTTCCGCACTTATCACATTT
>JBAZHB010000068.1:0-7649 GCA_041652535.1 Candidatus Babeliales bacterium | reverse complement strand
ATAGGTCATTATTGATTTGATACGAAGCATCACAAGAATCCTCCTTTTAATAAGGCCAATTCATACAACAAACTTGACTGTAACATCTGCCTATGCAAAAATTCAAGCCTTTATCACAGCACCTAACGATTTTCCACGAGAGGAAATGAAAATGCAGATACGGAGCTTTCGATTTTTATATACTACGCTTGCAATGATTGTTCTCATACAAAGCAATCTCGGCGCAATGAATACACCACCTTTGCACATCACTCCGGAAGAAAAAGAAAAAATAGAAACTTTCATTAAAGAAAACAGCAAATTTAGCGAACGCACCAAAGAAGCGGTATTGGAATCAAAAAAATCCTCGATTAAGCCTGCTTATTGGATCGCAGGTGGAATTGCGGTAGTACTTGCAACTATTTTAATCACTGCAGCATATGACGAGAAAGATGGCAAGTTTGCAGCACGTAATATGCTCAAACTTCTTAGATACTTCAGCAAAGCACAGAGTAATGCGCTGGAACTAGAGATACCGCCAGTCGCAAAGAAGGCAGCGCCGCAGCCTGATGGAGATAATGCTGCGCACCCAAAACCGACAGACCAACAGAATTTCCAAGGTCAGGATAATACCCATTATTGGGGTGAGAGAAACTAAAAAACAAAGCCCCCGTCAATAAACGAGGGCTTTAAAATTATTCTAGAGCGTTTCTGCTATTTGCAGGAGCAGCATGAAAACTTAAAAAGCTTGAGAATTCCCAGCACAGCCGCAACTCCAACCAAGCCATAAACAATGCGTGCAACCAGCGTCATATTGCCAAAAAGAAACGCAACAAGGTCAAATTGTAACACGCCAACAAGGCCCCAATTAAGGCCACCAATAATAAGTAATGCGTATATGAAATATTCGATAAAACAACACTTCATTTGACACTCCTCTTATAAAAAGATGTTACACCAAGAGAAGTTACGATAAAAAAGATGCGGTAGGGTTGTCAAGATATCTATAGATTGGAGAGGGGGAGATTCGAACTCCCGATCCCGGTCTCCCGAGATGGCGGTTTTCAAGACCGCTGCATTCAACCACTCTGCCACCTCTCCGTAATTTTTTTTGTGGATGATTTGTTGAGCCGTCTACGCTCTGAATAGTTTTACAAGAAGCAAAGCCTAGCCCGGCAGTCCGCCTTCGCACGAGGCTACGGCGGGACAGTCTTCACTTTAAATTTTCTGATTTAACTGGCTTGCCAGTCATAGCTCAGATTACTTTCAGCGATGCTTTCCTGAGCGAAGACTGGAGAGAGAGGGATTCGAACCCTCGATCCGGGTTTCCCCAGATACTCGCTTAGCAGGCGAGTGCTTTCGGCCACTCAGCCATCTCTCCGTTCTATAGATCTCAAAGAACATGCGCCCAAGAGGAGTCGAACCTCTAACCTTCAGATCCGTAGTCTGATGCTCTATCCAGTTGAGCTATGGGCGCGTTACTTTTAGTACAAGTTTAAAAGAGGTTTGATTATACCTCAAATTCCCGGATAGTATAAGAGACACTACATTATTTGTCTTCTTTTTTCTTTTTTTTTAGATCCAGGAGCATCACATGGCCGTCATCCTCGAAATCAAAGTCATTCCTAGTTCAGGCCGCCAGGACCTCTTTCGCGATAAATCGGGCAGCCTCAAATGCCACCTCAAAAACCCTCCCGAAAATGGTAAAGCCAATGCGGAACTCATCAAAATGCTCGCTAAAAATCTTGGGCTTGGCCAAAATGCCGTTCAGCTTTTAAGTGGGGCAACGGCTCGTAAAAAAATTATCAAAATAGAAAGTTCGTTATCGCTTGAAGAACTGTTACGAGAACTTGGCATAGAATCTCAAACTACCCTTGCCAAAGGCTAGGAATATCATGCCGCTATTTAGCTGGAAAGGCATTGATCAAAGTGGAAAAAACGTCAAAGGAACAATCCAAGCATTATCGGAATACCAGCTTAAAGAGCTCCTTTTAAATCGCCATATCGCGCTTCTTTCATTTCGCCCCGCAACATCTTTTACGCTCAAACGATATCACCAGATTCAGCCGGAGCAGTTGTGTTCCTTGCTTGAACGACTTGCATTACTTATCAGTAATGGCGTTGAACTTGCAGTCGCCTTGCATGTCATTGAAAATACGACAACCGATAAAGCGCTTAAAACGCTGGTAACAACGCTTACGCAAGGGGTCGAAAAAGGCCAAAGCCTCCATCAAGCAATGAAAAATCATCCAACCGTTTTCAATAATTTTGTGGTAAACCTTGTTGCCACCGGTCAACATACCGGAAAACTAGGGTGCGTTTTAGGCAATATTGCTGAACATATTCGCTATCGACAAGCCATTCGTACACAATTTAAGCAGGCTGCGCTTGCCCCCTCAGTCACGCTTATTTTTGCAGGTATACTTGTCATAGGAATGCTCACGTTTGTATTCCCCTATTTTGAATCACTTTATCAATCGCTGGGAGCTGTTATCCCATCAGCAACAAAGCGTATTTTGCGCCTCAGCCATTTTGTACGCTCATGGCAAGGGATAAGTACCTTTTTTGGAGCAAGCCTGCTTGTTCTTTTTTGTTGGCCATTCATTCCGACCAAAACGCTTAAAAATATGCTCGACCGCATCACGCCACACCTACCATTTATTGCGCCGCTTGTTATCAGCAATAACATTCTTGCCTTTGTACAAACCATATCACTCTATCTTTCTTCAGGCCTCTCTTTGGGAATGGCTTTAGAACAAGCTCAGCACACCGTACCCAACAACCAATTCAAAAATGATGTTGCCCAACTTTTAAGTGCTATCAATCGAGGGAAAAGCTTTAGCCAGGCATTGGCTGAACACTCATCCCCTTTTATTGATGAACAACTCGTGACTATTGTACGAGTAGGTGAATCATCGGGCACGCTTGACCATGCACTACATGCCCTTCAAGAACATCTTAAAAACGATCTTACCAAACGGTTAAACACCTTCTCGGTCCTTATTGGGCCGCTTTTGATGGTACTGCTTGGCGGCATTATCGGCGGCATCATGATTCTGCTCTACATCCCAGTTTTCAATCTTGGCTCACTTTTCCATCAGTAATACAAAAATATGGGTAGTTTTCCTTGACGTTGCAGCCTATTCTGTTAATTTTGGGTTATCGTTCGTTGACATGCCGAAGTGGCGAAACTGGTAGACGCGCGGGACTCAAAATCCCGTGGTGGATAACACTGTGTCGGTTCGAGTCCGACCTTCGGCACCACCTTCATTCGGGTATCATTTCCAGGAGTTACCGTGTTATCATCAACCTGTATCTTCTGCAAAATAATTCAAAAGACCATTCCAAGTACTATCATCGTTGAAAATGAACATATCATTGTTGTACAAGATATTGCGCCCAAAGCGCCCATTCATTATCTGATTATCCCCAAAATTCACATCGAATCGGTCGGTGAGCTTTCTGATAAAGATGCTGCATATTGTTGGCACATGATGCACATGGCACGTGATTTGGGAAATAAACTTCCCTCAAAAGCATTCAATATCATTATCAATAATGGCCAATCCGCAGGACAAAGCGTCATGCATTTACACCTGCATTTCATCTCAGGAAAAAATATTTATCAGCAGGACCTTTCGTTGTGAACATTTCGTCAACATTCAAACATTTCTTATATATCAGCGCCGTATTTGTAGGTATTGTTGCAGCAATTATTCTTGGAATCTCATATTACGCGCTTAAAAAGCTTACGTTTGCACCGCGTGATTACATCATCTATAACAGCAACATATCACACATTACGCGTGAACTTCGCTCAGAGCTTTTACACATTGACCACACCAAAGAAGTCAGCTTTTTTTCCAAAGATGGCATACGGCTTTCTGGCATATTTGTTCAACGAGAACGCCCCAAAGCAAACCTCGTCGTATGCCATGGCTACAAGGGCACCAAAGAATTTTTGTATCCCTATATTGAACTTTTTCCCGAATGGAACGTGTTTATTTTCGATTTTAGAGCGCATGGGCAAAGTGATGGACGAATAACCACCATAGGATGTTTAGAATATCAAGACGTTTCGGCTGCAGCACATTACATTGCGCACAATGCCCCCAAACTTCCTCTTTTTATCTTGGGACTTTCAATGGGTGGAGCCGCAAGTATTAAAGCGGTAGAACACGAACCAACACTATGTGATGCACTCATTATTGATTCATCGTATGCCCGCCTTGATAGTACCGTACAAAG
Source organism: Candidatus Babeliales bacterium (assembly GCA_041652535.1). Classification (GTDB taxonomy): domain Bacteria; phylum Babelota; class Babeliae; order Babelales; family RVW-14; genus UASB124. The sequence goes on along the minus strand of JBAZHB010000068.1, from coordinate 3,422 downwards.
AGTTTTTTGTACTAAGGCGAATTTACCACATTATCCCTTTTTACCGATTATTAGAGCAATGTTTCATTATCTCACCGGATGCAATCTCAAAGACATGAATCCGGTAAAAAGCGTACGATCAATACAACAACCAATTCTTTTTATACATGCCTGCAACGATACCTATATTCCGCCAAAAAATGCAGTCGCTCTGTATGCTAATGCACAAAATAAGAATTCTGAATTATGGATCGCCCCACACTGTCGTCATATCAGGCTTCACTCACAGCATGCACGGCTCTATCGCGAAAAGGTCTTGAGCTTTATTAAAAATAATTTTCCGGCAGCTGTCTAAAACATTTTTGTTAAACACAAAAAAAGCGACACCGAAATTCGGTGTCGCTTTTTGCTTAAAGCAATTTTTTAAAGCTTAAGCTTTTTGTTCTGCTACAGGAGCAGCTTCAGCTGGAGCTGCATCTGCTTGAGCTTGTGCTTCTGCTGCTGGAGTTGTTTCTGGAGTTGTTGCTGGAGCTTGTGCTGTGACTTCAGCTGGAACCTGTGTTGCTTCTGCTGTTGGAACAGCTTCAACCGGTTTAGCTTCTTCTTTTTTGTCCATCATTGTGCAAGCACAAAACATTGACAACGCAGCGACGCCCATGGCGTTAAGAAGCATTTGCTTCTTCATAAATTTATCTCCTGATAAAAAAACTCACTAAAAAAATGTTCTCAACACCCCCCTACATTAGAAAAAAGATTTGGAAAAATCAAATTTTTTTGATGTCTGACCTATGAATATTATTTTCTACACGGGGAAAACAATATGAAACACCGCCCCTTCCTTGGCAGGGACAAGCGATATAGAACCTCCTAATTGCATTACCACGTCGTGCACTATTGCAAGGCCAAGCCCCATATTCTTTTGTTCGGTGGATACGTACGGGAGAAACAATATATCCTTTACAGACTGTGCTATTCCTGGTCCATTATCGGCAAAAATAATGTCTAATCTCGATTGTATCGCATGACGTGTAATGCTAATCGTAATTTTTTTATGATTAGCATCATGACTTAATAAGGCACGCACGCTATTATCAAGTAGGTTTGTCAGCACCCGACGCATTTTTTTTCTATCAGTCTTGATCATAATCGACGGTTCAACAGCACTACAATCAAAAGAAATATCCGGATAGCTCACCCGATAAAGGCATACAAGATCCCCAATAAGCTTAACGCTATCGATATTTTCTATGTGCAGAGCAGGCATAGAAGCAAATACCGAAAAATGGGTAACAAGGTCTCTAATAATTTGTACCTGCTGCAAAATAGTCGTCGTACAAGTAAGCATAGCTGGATCGTTATGTGGCATTGCAGCAAATCGCCGTTGTAAACGTTGCGTAGCCAATTGAATAGGCGTCAAAGGATTTTTAATTTCGTGCGCCAATTGCTTGGCTGCTTCTTGCCATGTTTTAAGCTTATTATTCTTAACAATGTCAGTAAGATCTTCAATTACTATCAAAAGCCCCCGTTTCAGCGGTTCATCAGGGTTACCGCGTACCAAGACACGGCCGAAAACAAACAATGTTCGCAATTCGTGTTCACAGGGCAATTCAATCTCTTTAACAATTTGACTTTTACCTGAACGTGCAAGTTCTCGTGCTATGCCAAAAAATTTTGTTTTAATGGCATCACCAAGAATCCATATACGCTTATTATGTACATCGGTAACGGTCGGAATAACATCGCCCAAAAGTCGTTGTGCAGCAGCGTTACAAAATATAATTCTTCCTAAATTATTGACCCAAAACACCGCCACAGAAAGATTTTCAAGAATCGCGACCATCTCTTTATTTTTAAGCTCAAGTTGAGCATGAGCGCGACGCACCGCCTTGGACATTTTGTTAAAACCATTGGCAAGAGCATATAAATCGCTTGAACGATTAATGGACACCTGGACATCCCAACAACCTTGTTCAACCTTCTCGGTTGCATCAAGCAACTCCTGAATAGGTTTGCTAATTCCACGAGCAAGATAAAAAGCGCACCACAAGGAAAGGAAAAGTATAAGCAATGCCACTGCAAAAAAGGTAAAGCTGTAATTGGCATAAACCGAATCTCGCATGTCATAAAGATACTGATAATCATCAAGAGCATTCTGCAATCCAATAAGCGATTGCCGAATATTATCGGGATAACGATACGCCACAACATACAACATTGATCCATCTCGTCGCGCAAAATAGAGTGACCCGTAAAAATCAAAGGTCTGCCCGCTCGCTGTTATCGTTGCAATTCTGCGTAGAAAAGACTCTTTAAGGCTTTTCATTGTACGATCATTTGATAGACGAAATTGACGCCACTGTTTTATCTCATCAGCCAACATGCCACAAGGCCCGCACATCTTTGGCCACTCCCACACATAGATCGTGTAAGAAGCAGGAACCTGTTTTACGTCATGAATGCTGGATATATGATTCCCATAAAAAGCCAATTCATCACGAAGTTTTTGCGTATGATGACGATGAAGCTGAAGCGCATGCTCAAAGCCATAGGCTAAACGAGCCTGAAACCACCGATCGATACTTTTGGTAATAAATTTGCCGGCGGAGAAAAAGACAAAAAAAGATGGTAAGACAGAAAAGAGAATAAAGGCAAAGGCCAAATTACTTCTGAATACACTCCCCGCAGGCCCTTTCTTACGCTCGAAAAAAAGCTTTATGAACTGACGCACAATAACATAGAGCAGCACCACAATGATAACAATGTGCAGGTTAATGAGAAAAAATAAAAAAGGGCGATTTACCCCGCCACCAATAAGATGCTGTTTACGTTGCACTAAAAGCTCAGCCCACATGGTCACAAAAATACCAAGCCCACTCAAAATGATGTACAAAAGTCGCTTCTGCAGCGTCGTCAAAATGCGCATTTCCACCTCATGTTATGCACCTCAGTTTGCCGCGCTGTAAACCCTTGTCAACGGACTTGATTAATAGAAATATTATTTAAAGTGTAAGCTATCGAGCACGCCATGCCTGAAGAATATTTATTTGCGTTCTGACAATTTTCATGCTACGCTCGTTCCGATTTTTCGTAAACGATAAACAAATTAGTCGCCTTGTGGGAGGGGTACTATGTTGCAGAGATCGTCATATTTTTATAGTTACTTCAGAACTATTGTTGTCATCAGCTGCCTTGCTCTAAGCACTGCTTCTTTGGCTGCTGAAAAGCCCAGTCAACCTGAGCCAGGGGCATCACAATCACTACAAAACTTTGATCTTCGGGCTCTGACCGTTTTTGGCAAAAAGCTCGTTGATTCAATCTCCGGACTCAACTACTACACCTCACGTGAAATTGTTGTACCGGTACCGCATATCAATCAAGAAATCGTTATCAACTGGGGTTTTAGCGGATCGGAGGACATTTTTTCGCCGCTCCCTCACATTCCC
>JBAZHB010000067.1:0-7666 GCA_041652535.1 Candidatus Babeliales bacterium | reverse complement strand
TAACCTGAAGTCATCTTAAGGGAATTTGGGGGGGCACACAATGAAACCATGCGTTATCGCATTCACGTTCGCCTCTTTCATTTTCTCGCTCTCCGCCTCTTCATCAAAAGAAATTTCACTCGCACTTGTTGATACTGCTGGCAGTGATTCTTATTTATATCAACCCATGATCGATATAATGCATTCAGTTGGCTTCAAAGTATTTTACAAACCGCTTTACACCGTTATGAGTGAGCCATTGGGACTTGCTCGCTACGATGCGGTGTTTTTTTTATTCAGTAATGAATTTTTACGCGGAAAGAGGAGCGGACATCTGTGGGCCAAGATTGTACGAGAATTGTATCAATATGCTCGACGTAAAGGAAAGTTAACTGGTCTCTTTTTCCCCTCATTGGGGCTTCTTGCGCCAATGCCAATTGTTGATGCTTTTATGCCTATTTTTCAAACACTTGGGGTAGGGCTTGTGCGTTTACCATGGATAGAATCGGTATTTTCAAGCGTTTCAATGGCGCAGTGTAGTCCATCGATTAACTATTTTATGCAAGTAACCAATGCGTTTCTTACCAATACGCTTGAATCGCGTCCATTACGTTTTCATACGACGCTTAATATGCCGCATGGTGGAACTTCTTTTGATAGCGAAGCACTTCAAAATGATATTAATCAACATGTGCAGGGATTATATTTAGTGCCAAAAGATACCAATTGTTCAGCCGTCGTGCGTCAGACATTGCCCTATGGCGTGTACTGGTTAAATCCGTTATATAAAAATCATGTCCTTATTTCATCAATGACGCTGCTTACCTTTGCTAGTATCGCTGAAAATTTTCATTTCTGCCCTATGGAAAGTGCGGTCCGTCATGAAATGCTCGCTATGGCACAACGAATGTTTGCTGACATTGCCGGCGTAACGCGCCCCTCATTGCCTCAACGGCCTCTCAAACTTCCATCATCAGCTACCGTTGTTGGCCTTGCCGATCATGAACGGATATTTAAAACAGCATGGATGGAACTTAATGCTTTTGATGTTTCTGAATGTAAGAATTCTGATGAAATACAACAGCGTCGCGTGCAGCAGGATACCTTAATAAACTACATTTTTGAGTCTAGGCTTGATGCCTTATGGATAACCTTTAATCCCCACATGGTGTACAGTCCTATTGGGCGCTTAGAAAATAAAGAAAATTCATGGCTTGCTACGATTGGATGCTTTACTCAAAAACTTAATGACTATGCGACCAATAATAAATGTGTGCCGCCCAAAATATTTGTTGGCTTTGAAATTGCCAATAATCTTTATGAACCCAATATGCCCAAAATATATCCCGTCGATGTGTATGAAAATTGCTACGCTGATCTGCCCTTGCCAACAAGCAAGGCTTTTTGGATGCAAGAAGTAGTAAGCCCTTTAGAAAAATTTGTTGAAGCATGGCAACGACCAACAGTTTCGCATGGTATTAAGCTTGCAGGCGTTGTATTTGATCTTGAAATGTATTGTCGTAAAACGAGTAATGTAAATTTATTTTTAAATACGATGACGATTGATGCCGAGACATTTAATGCTTTTGCGCAACAAAAAAAGATCACAACAAAAACAGATGCTGGTGTGCGCGACCGCGTTCTTGCTCTGATGGAACATAACAAAGCGCAACAATTTTTTGGATTCCTCGAAGATAAGGCATGTTCGATAGGCAGATACTTACATACTGCATGTTCTGCTTGTATTCCTCATTGCCAGTTTATGTGTTATCTGCCAAGTATTCAGATTTCATGGTTTTATAAGGGACTTTATAGGGGCCTATCACAAACTGATGAACCGCTTCATTTATTGACGTTCAATAATGAATTTTTTGCTCATGCAGCATGGTTTAAAAAACATCACATCAACGCGTACCATTCAACCGTGCTTATGCTTGCAAAAATAGCCTCAGAAGATGATTTTTCACGAGTAAGTATCGTGGGCGCTCACCATCATGGTATATGGCTTAATCGTTTTTCGCGTTTTGTTGAGCCAAAATCTACTGGATGGGTATCTATTGAGCAGCCTGGTGTTGATGAATCATCGTATCCAGCATTTATGAAGTATCTTCACGCTCATTAATCCTTTACGCAAAGTTGCTCTCTCTCTAAACTGTTAGCAAAAAATAATCTTTGATCATGAGGATACCTATGCATTATCAGGTTGTTATTATCGGTTCAGGGCCTGCAGGCTTAACTGCGGGAATTTATATGGGACGTGCAAAATTAAACGCGCTTATTGTTGAAGGCCCCCTTCCGGGCGGACAGCTTATGACGACGTCTGCAGTAGAAAACTGGCCTGGAGAAGTTTCTATCCAGGGCCCTGATTTGATGATTAAAATGCGTCAGCAGGCAGAAACATGTGGCGCTGTTTTAATGTCGCAATCAGTTACCCACATTGATGCTTCACGTCGTCCTTTTGTTATTACGCTTGATGATGGAAAAAATGTTACTGCTGATGCAATTATTGTTGCAACAGGCGCAACGGCGCGCAGATTGGGATGCAAAGGTGAGTCTGAATATTGGAGCAAAGGTGTGTCGACGTGTGCGACGTGTGATGCTCCTTTTTATGCCGGTAAAGACGTTATCATCGTTGGCGGCGGCAATACCGCTGTAACCGAAGCTGAACATTTATCACATGTTGCGAATAAAATTTATTTAGTACACATGTTTGATCAGCCAACCGCAACTGATCCTATTAAAGATAAAGTTTTACAAAATTCCAAGATTCACCGTGTTGCTAATTCTACCGTTGTTGAAATTGGTGGTGATGGCCATCATGCAACACACGCCATTGTTGAAGATCAAAAAACGCATCAACGTACGACCATACCAATCTATGGCGTTTTCTTGGCAATTGGTACCAAACCCAATACCGATATTTTTCGTGGCCAACTTGATATCGATAAATATGGCTATTTAGTTGTGCACGATCATACAAAAACAAGCGTTGAAGGTATTTTTGCAGCAGGCGATGTTGCGGACTATCGTTATCGTCAGGCAATTACTTCATCTGGTGTTGGTTGTATGGCTGCCCTTGAAGCCCAAGCTTATATAGCAGGCAAAAAATAACCTTAGGGTAAAAGAGCCGTAACTTTTTTTACCACCTCATCAAATGATTCTGCAAGCGTAATTCCGGCGGCGTTCTTATGGCCGCCGCCGCCACATTGAGCCGCAAGCGTATTAACATCGGTTATCTTTGATCGCAATGAAACTTTGACGGTGCCCTTGTCAGTTTCATAAAAAGTGCTTGTTACATCAATGCCACATATTTGGCTGATAAAGTTATTAAGTCCAACGAGTGATGAAAATTTTGCATTGGCCGCTTTCATATCGCTTTGTGTAATGCAAACCCACGCGGATTTTTTGCTTGGTGAAAGTTTGACGGTTGCAAGAATTTTGCTCCACAATTCAATAATGTGAGGATTCTTCGAAGCGGTCAGTTCTTCTTTGAGGTTAAAAAGATTGGCACCGTGTTGCATGAGCCTGAGTGCAATTTCAAGTGTGCGTTCTGTCGTTGAAGAGGTTTGAAAAATTTGACTGTCATAAAGAATGCCGCACAATAAATTTTCGGCGACAGTACGATCAATAAGCGATGTATCCCAGGCATCTATAAGCGTAAAAAGTTCTTCGCAGGCACTGGCCGCATCTGGATTTACAAAATTAAAGACGCCCTTAATGTTATTGCTTCGATGATGATCAATATTAATAAGCGGTACTTTTGCAAATTCTTGCGGATAATATGCGCGTTCAAGTCGTGCAGTATCAACGATAAGAATAAGATCTGGCGTTTGGCGATGTTGAGCTATGAGTACGTGTGATGGTTGGCGTTGAAGCGGAAACTCCGGTTGATTGGGATAAATAGTTTCAACCTTTTTGCCCTTGCGTTCCAGTATGTATGCAAGTGCTGTGCATGCGGACATTCCATCGGCATCCGGGTCATTGTGGCTTAACAAGGTAATATGCGATGCGTGTTGAATAAGAGTCCATGATTCTTTGATTGCTTTCATTGCATAAATGGGAGATATGGTGGTACTCATATGGTTCCTTATCTACATTTATTGAGGAAAGAGATTTAAGGTATACTTCCCTGGTTATGTTTGCATTACTATAGCAAAATTGATGTTCAAGGGCGGATTTATGAAAACAACTTATTTCCCGCACAAAAAGCTTATTATTCTTGAAGGCAATATGGGCGCTGGCAAATCAACTATGCTGCGTTTGCTTAAAAATATTCCCGATGTGAGTATTATTCCTGAGCCTACCGATAAATGGCAACAGGTAGGGGCTGCAGGCAATTTACTTGATTTGTTCTACAAAGATACACAACGGTGGGCGTATACCTTTCAGTCGTATGCTTTTTTAACGCGAGTGCATGCTATTCTTCAGCAACAGCTTGAGTCTCATGACAATCATGTACATATTCTTGAACGTTCTATTTATTGTGATCGTTTTTGTTTTGCTAAGAGCTGTTATGATCTTGGTACAATGAGTGCAATCGAATGGAATGTATATAGAGAATGGTTTTTGTGGATTTCAGAGAACTTTGTTCCCCGTCCTCAAGGGTTTATTTATCTTCGTACTACTCCAGAAGTTGCCTATCAGCGCATAACCAAACGACATCGCTCAGAAGAAGTAGCTGTTTCTATGTCATATGTTCAGCGACTTCATGAGCGGCATGAGGATTGGCTTATACATGCCGTAGACCCATTAGATTCGATTAGGAATGTTCCGATACTTGTACTTGATTGCAATCAAGATTTCGAACATGATACTGCACAGGCGTCACGACATCTTGAAGCAATTACATCATTTATAGACAATTTGGATAAAAAATTAGATATTCCTGTTAAAACTGGGCCACAAACAGGTCTGATAAATAGGGATTTGACCAGCTAATTTAACAAGGGTATTCCTTTCCGAAATAAAAAACTTATACTGAAAACAATGAATATGCCCGATTGAAACATAAGGCGCTGTTAAATTCAGGGAGATTTCATGGCAGACGTTGAATTAGCAAAAGTTGCCGCATACATTGCCGCTGGTGCTTGCATGGGTATTGGGACTGTTGGTCCGGCATTGGGATTGGGTTTCATAGGCGGAAAAGCTTGTGAAAGTATCGGAAAAAAACCGGAATGTGCAGGCGCAATTTTCAGAACCATGATGTTGGCTCTTGCACTTGTTGAAGCGACCGCTATTTATGCGCTTCTTATTTCATTACTTTTACTTAACCGGTGAACGATGGCCGTCAATGTGACGTTCATCATCCAAGTTGCAAATTTTTGGGTGAGTTATTATATGATGCACAAGCTCATTTTCTCACCCATTATGCATGTTTTGCAACGTAAAGAATCAGCCAAAAAGCTTCTCAATGAAAGCCTTAAGGACCGAGAGCATTCGTTGCATACCCTTCAAAATGAAAAACAGAAGAATGCAAGCGATTTCAAGACGTATCTGACATCACGTTATGTCATGGTTCCACTCAGTCTTAAAGACATTTCTTCTATAACCGTGCAAGCTCAAGATCATCAGGATCTTGAGGCAATGACGGCAAAAATGTGTAATATTATTGTTACTAAGGCTTCAAATGCATACTGAGGTGAGTGTTCTTGAAATTCTTTTTCGCATTTCTATTTTTTCATTATTAGCCTATAACCTTTATAGCCTTATCAAAAAATATCTTTTACCGATGCTTGCCGATTCAGTTGCGCTTGAAAGAAAAGAACAAACTGAGCTTTTGGGCAAAGACAAGCTTCTTCTTGCGACTCAGAATCGAGTCAAGGGACAGATTTATAATCAAAAGCAAATGTTCACTTTACTTGAACGCAATGTCCAGGTCTGGCATGATGTTCAAACTGAAGAACAAAAGCTTTATGAACAAAAGTACGAAACGATTGTTGAGCATATTGCTGCAAAACGTCAAATACAAAATCAAAATATTGCGCGTGCTCATACCTTACAAGCAACTTTTCCGCCAGCTCTTGCTATGGCCACACAAGAACTTAAAAATCGTTATGCTGATGGAGCAGGCAAAGAGCTTTTAACAAAAATTGTTAGTCGGATCGAGATTAAAGGTTCTTAAGTATGGTTATCGTCGATGAAATGATGGCTCGTAAATACGCTGTCGCCTTTTGCAATGTATATGGTGATGAGCTTACCGAAGATTTTATACATCATTTGCGTGCATTCGCATCGGTTATTGCATTGCGACGTGGCATATTGGTGTATTTGATGCTTAAGACACTTTCGCATGACCAAAAAGAGGCGATGATCCATCGACTTATGCAACATTATTCACTCAGCCTTCCATTCCGTCAGCTTGTGGTAATGTTGTATCGTCATCGTCGTTTAGCTCTTTTGAATCTTATTATTCGTAGAATTACTAAAATTTATTGGAAACGACGTTCTGTTGAGCTTGTTTCGGTTACAACGTCACATGTGCTTCAGGATGCTCAAAAACAACACATTGTTAAATTTGTTCAACAATGTGCACATGTCAAGGCAATTAAAGCAGATTTTTTTGTATTGCCTGATCTTATAAGTGGAATAAGAATTAAAGGTGATGCGTGGATATGGGAACGATCAATCCGTGCCGTACTACGCGATGTTAAGCGTGATATGCTTCAACGGGTGGGACTATGATGCAAAGAGAACTTGATGTTATTTCGTTATTAGAAGATTCGTTACGGGAAACGCCCGAACACCTTGAGGGGATCGGCACGGTTATTAAAATCGGCGACAATATTTGTAAAGTCTATGGACTGACCGATGCCGTTTTTGGCGAGTTTATTGAATTTGAAAATGGCGCCAAAGGCATGGTGTTTGACCTTGATGAGGATTTTGTTTCTGTTGTTTTACTTGAAAGTGGAGCGACGGTGGTTGAGCAAGAAGTTGCTCGACGTACCGGTTCGGTTTTTAGCGTGCCTGTTGGTGACCAACTCATTGGTCGCGTCTTGAGCGCTACCGGTAGGCCGATGGATGCTTTAGGCGATCTTAAAACCACTCAAAAAGTGCCACTTGAGCGAGTTGCTCCTGGCATTATTTATCGTGCTCCAATTAATCGTTCGCTTGAAACGGGTATTGCTGTAATTGATAGCCTTATTCCTGTTGGAAGAGGCCAGCGCGAGTTGCTTATTGGTAATCGAAACACTGGTAAAACGGCAATCGCGATTGATACGATTCTTCATCAAAAAGATCAAAACGTTGTTTGCATTTATGTTTCTATCGGACACAAGCAGTCGCATACTGCACGTATTATTTATGAGCTTGAAAAAGCGGGAGCGCTTGAATATTCGATTATCATTGATGCTGATGCAAAAGAACCTGCTTTGAATCAATATTTGGCACCTTATACGGGCTGTACGGTTGGTGAATATTTTATGCAGCAGGGACGGGATGCATTGGTCATATATGATGATCTGAGCAACCATGCAATTGCCTATCGAGAGCTTTCATTATTGCTTCGTCGACCACCAGGACGTGAAGCATATCCCGGAGATATTTTTTATATTCATTCGCGCTTGCTTGAACGAGCAGGGCGCCTTAACAAAGAACTGGGCGGCGGGTCATTGACCGCTTTGCCGGTAATTCAGACTCAGGGTGATGATATTTCTGCCTACATTCCAACATTTTTGATCTCTATTACCGA
>JBAZHB010000066.1:0-7738 GCA_041652535.1 Candidatus Babeliales bacterium | reverse complement strand
TCACTCTTTTTGCCGACAACATCACGCAAATTAGTATCGGTAGCAGCATCCTCAACTGGAACATTATGAAGTGCCTTAATTTGCTTGCCAATCGCAACTAAACTTGTGCCTGCCGCTGTGTCGCTCTTTTTGCCAACTACGTCACGCATTACAGTGTCGGTGGCAGCATCTTCAACGGGCACGTCATGTAGTGCATCAACAATTTTAACGAGAGAAACAATGCTTGAGCCTGAAGTTGAATCGTCTTTGCGTCCCACTACATCACGGATATTAGCGTTCGTTGCCACATCTGCTGATGCTGGCACGTCATGCAAACCGTCAATCACGTCAACCGCAGCGTCAGCAATTTTGACTAACGAAACAATGCTTGAACCTGCAACGGTATCGCTTTTCTTTCCTACAACGTCGCGTATAGTAGTGTCAGTTGCAGCGTCTTCGACAGGCACATCATGATAGCCATCAATTACATCAACGGCTGCATCAGCAATTTTAATCAAGGAAACAATGCTTGAGCCTGCGACAGTATCGCTTTTCTTGCCAACCACGTCACGTATCGTCGCATCAGTAGCGGCGTCTTCAACTGGAACATCATGATAACCGTCTATCGTTTTAACAGTAGGTGCAATAGCAACGTCTGAATCGCCAAGTTTAGCCGTGATAGTTGTTAAAGTGTCACCGCTTGGATCGCCAACGTTAGCGTTTACAGTGTCTAAAGTGGGTGCGACGGCGTTGGCGGAATCACCGAGTTTAGCGGTTAAAGAAGTGAGGGTGTCGCCCGACGGGTCGCCCACGTTAGTGTTTATAGATGTAACGACTGAAAGAGTGTCTGACGCATCATCATGCTCGTCAGCTATTTCGGTGCTACGCACTTGAAACTTTGATGTTTCGGCTTCGCTCCAACCGAACTCTACAACCAAATGTTCCTCGGTTGCATCTGAAGCTACCTTGTAGAAAAAGAAGTATCTTCCAGCCGCATCACGTTCCATCGCACGCCAGCCGCTTGCGTTTGGGAAAGCTGTGTTGTCAGTTGGATTATCCAGTGCCGTTGACAAAGCGGCTTCTTTATAAAGCGTGGCAGTGACGTAAGTGCCTGCGGTCTGGATTACCCGCACACAAACTTCGCTGTCGTCGGGGTCTTCCATGTTGCCTACTTCATCGTAAACGTTGCAGGCAATTCGGTAAGCTCGATTGTCAGCGGCAGGCTTATTCATTTCCACTGGCACAGCGGCCGTAAAAGAAGTGTTGTTTTGGACTGCTTGCACGGCGGCAAGAACCACGTCTATCTTGTCCACAAGGCTCGTGTTAGCGCCAATCGCGGTGCCTGAACCTTTACCGATAAACTGCTGGATGTACGCAAGTCGTTCGCTGAGTGTACCCGCCTCGGTTGCAGTGAAGCTTTCGAGAATAGCGGGCAAAGCAACAGACAAATCTCCAAGTTTAGCGGTGATGGTTGTTAGTGTTTGAGCCGACGGATTGCCAATGTAAGTTTTTATGTCGTCAACGATGGAATCAATCAGTTTAGTTAACGAGACAAGGCTTGTTCCCGCCGTAGTGTCATCCTTGCTTCCGAGAACTTGGCTTGAATAATCGTTGGTGGCTACATCGGCGGTTGGAACACTCGTGTTGTAGCCTAAATCAACTGGTGGCTTTTCTGGATTAACCATAAAGAACCTTCCCCGTTAAAGCGCCTGGCGTGTCGTCAACGGCACTTTTAATAAGCATTTTCACGATTTTCCATGGCGCACGAAACCACACTATATCGTCTGTGCCACTGGCTAAAGCCGTGTCGGTTAAATAAGTGTGTTCGGTTGCACCATCAGAAGCCGTGAATTTGTACGTGATGGCGTCGTCACCCGTATTTTTGAAGCTGAAAACAAGTTTTTCGCCAACAATCCCGCATGGCTGCGCGGATAACGCGACCACGTAAGCGTTGGTTGAAGCTTGCGTTGTTACTGAATCACAAATTATTGGTTCAGGCATTTGCTTTTATTCATCCTTTAAAGACATTTTTGGTTAATGATAGTAGTAGTAACCGACTATATAAAACCCGCTGTTAAGAAATTACTATCGGTTTTGATTAACAAAAAGCCATCTATCGAAAGCTTCAATATTACCAAAAGATACACCAACACCACAAGCTATACAACGCCAAAGTTTACGGTTTTTAGAAACACAGTTCATAGCTCCGTGTACTTCACATGAAGGATAACCATTAACATCAAATTGGATTATATTCTTAGTTTCCTCTTTACGTTTATACATTGAGAGTTTATCTTTTGTCATATTTATTTTCCGCCAACTATTTAGTATCCAAATTTATCTTGGCGAGCCGCATCATATTTTCTTGGTTGCCGTCTGGATTGGACGACTTGTAAATTGTTATCCGTGTTTCGCCGCCGCAAAGGTTAGGCACAAACAAGACTACTCGGTCAGGATAAACAAACGTCATTTCGAGGATTTGCTGAATCGGCGCTGGACGATAAGTTTGAGACTCATCTTTTTCTTCAATAGCAATCTTCATGGTTTCTCACTTGGATAATTTGGTTTTAAAAGCACCGTTATAAGTGCCATCTTTAAGATAAACAAGGATAGTAGCTTCTATTGTTACTGTACCATCTTTATTTCTCTGAATCTCTGTAACGACAAGTTCTTGGTCGGTATTGTCTAAATCTATCTTTTCGGTCATTTTTGGTCACTTGAACTATTTTCTGATAAAAAACATCGTATCTTCTCAACTATGTACGTCATCACTTTCAGTCAATGATACAATTCGCTCTTTTTGTTTAGAAGCTTCAATGCGCACATCATTCTTTTCAGCCCATTCTTTTAATTCTTCATCGGAAAGATTTTCGATTGCTTCATTGAATTTGTCTTGAGCATCTTCTAATCTCCAAAGAGCCTTAGATGCCCTATTGATTGTAGCTTTGTTAATGCGTGTTTTGTTTTCTGTTTCGGTTCGACAATATTTAACTTTAAACTCTTTGTCCTTCATGATTATTCCTTCTTGCATAAAGTCTCAATGTTATTATTGACGATTTTTGTTAAGGTATCAACTATTTTGTGTTTTAACTTTTGAAACATTACAATATCTTCAATAAATTCGTCTGAAACCTCAATTTCCTGTTTATCAAAACCTTTAACGAATCTTGAAGTGAACTCTGCATCATCTATAATGTTTATTTGCTGCGAATTGTAGTAATTGAAAACGATTTCGTATTTAGGTATTGCATATTCTTGAATTACTGTTACCCAATCGTGAATAGCATCAAAAACTATTTTTTGTTTAAATTTAATCAATTTTCCCATGTTTTTACTCAATCCCCAACGTGTGAAAAACCTTGAGCCATTGACTATTCTGTTGTTGCCGCTGCTCCGAGCGCTGTTCAGTCAAGTGGCGGATGCGAACTACATTCTTGGGAATGTTAGCTTCGTTGGGCACCACGCGGTTTCGCCCACCCGCAAGCTTGTACGCGGGCACGAAACTGTTGGTTAGCACGAGATGACGCTGTGAAAGATTAAGTGCTGGCGTCTTCTTTATCATCTTGGGAATCCAGTCGTACTTGCTTCCGTCGGAGTGCGGGCGGTACTCATAAAACTGATACAGCGGCAACCCACCTGTTTCCTCAACGTATTCTTCAAGGCACTGGCGAATATTAAACGATGAAGACTCAATTATTTCGTCGCCGTTCATGCGCAAGAAATAATTTCCGTAATCAATCAACTGCAAATACCGTTGCATCTTTTTGTTTATATCCCAAGGCTTATCCGTAGTAATAATCAGCATCTTGCTATCGCTCCAACTGTACTGGCGCTTTAACTCGTAAAGAATCTCTAAAGTGTCATCGTTGCTACACGCCTTGCCATCCGTGGTTGGAAACCCCTTGAATGCGCCGTCAACAACGATTATTCGGTCACACCAAGACGCAGACTCGACGGCTTCGCGGATAAACGGGACTTCATTGTAAATGTTGAAGATTGCAACGATTTTCATTGCGGCAACTCCTTGAAGTATTCGGGAAAAACGTCAAGCCAACGTCCTGCCGACTTATTAACTGTGTTAGGATGAATCTTTCCGCTAAGTGAAGTTCTGCCAACCGTGGATGATGGCAGTGCATTGCTTATGTCCCAAGCCGCCAATTTTATTTCGTGTTTCTTAGCAAGCAAATAAAATAAGCCAGCAAGCGTCACCGTTGGCGACTTGTTACAGAAGAAATGCAAGTGTTTAGCTTCAACCACGTTTACGATTCCACATGCTTCCTCAATTAACTTGTTCGCAGTTTCCATGTCAAACAGCTTGTACGCTATCTTCGTTATCGTAACGGTTGAAGGAACACATTTGCATCCACTCATGTTTAATCAAGCGCTCCCAAAAATTTGGTGCCTTTCTCAGTGATAGCATAAAGCGCCCTGTGATTAGCCGCTGTCTTCGCTATGTATTCATCTTGAATTAAGAATCGGAAGATTCCTTCAAACGTGGCGTGAGTAGCGTGTACACCATTAAATTTGCGAATAACGTTCTGTTCAAGGCTTGTCCTGCTAAGTTGCTGAATTTGCAATTCATGCAGCACTGATTTAGCTAAATTTAAACGGTCAGTTAATCTACGCATTCATTTTCACCTCTTAAAGCACATACCCCGCGATTTGGCATGGCAAAGCGTCTTCGCCGCAACGTCCATTTATACACGATGGGCACGGCGGAACAAACGTGTTGCCACGGCGACACTTCATTTTCAGTTGACGATTTTTTGATTGAAGCTTCAAGGCACATCAACCCTTTTATTGTTCACGGAAGGCTTGTTGATAGACGACGGCTTAGAAACCGTGGATGGTTTACGAGTCTTAGACGATTTCTTTTCAGGCACCATGTACACTACGGCGATGGCATCTGGCAAATTAGACTGCGGAATAGCCGACAACACTTCGGCATCTTCGGGCAAAGCCTTCCTGATTTCAGCGATAGCATTACGGCGGATGCCACGCAACAGTTTAAAGCGGGGTTCACTCATTTTAGATACCAACAGTTTTTATCTTCGTCTTTCATTTCGCACGGTTTATCGAAATTACATTTAGTGCCCGTGGTTAACGGTTTTTTATTCATTATTCAACCACCTTATGCTGTGGATACTTGCCGCGCCCAAAACGGGGAGATGAACGAATCGTAGCTGGCAACTCGAACGCTTTAATACTACTACAATCGAAGGTTCGCGCTGGATTGTTGTCTCTTGACTTGTTAAACGCCTTAACAATGTCACTATTGATATTTGCATTTTCATCTTTAGGCTTCGGTTGGATTGCTTGCTGAATCTCTTTAATCATCGGCTCAACGCCCGTCAAATTCTTGAACACGTCAACTTCCATACTGCCGCCAGCGTAGGATTGACCCCACTGCTGCACGTTATACAGAAACAGCGGATTAATGTCACCCCAATCCACCGTGCCACGATGCTGCTCACGAAGCAGATTGTTGATTGATGTTAAGCCATTCTTGAGTCGCTGCTCGTCAATGTCCAATTGCAGTTTCTCGCCGATGGGGTCATACAGCTTGTATCGGAACATGCAATCCATCTTTTTGCCAGCAAACTTGCCTTCGTGCCCATGCGCGAAAACGTTGCGTTCCTTGTCTTCACTCCAAAACCAATCCGCGATTACTTGAGTGTTCATGTACCACTGGATAGTGTTGAGCAATGGCCACAGACCCTTCTGGATATAGATGCTTTTTTGGGATTCATCAGTTGCCTTGTGAATGTCTTTTGTCCAACCCAAAATAGCGGGCGTCTCATTAAACAACGCCACAACAAGGTGACGGTAACTGTCCTCGGTTTCAAGCCATCCAAGAGCCTTCGGATCACTCAACGGTGAAATCTGAGTTTTGCCAGGCGCAATAAGCATCTTCATGTAGTCACGTAATTTGTCGCTAAACGCTTCCTTGAACGCTTTATACTCGGTTGGATTAAGAATGTTAGCTGAACCGCTTGCCGTAGTAATATCAGGACTAATAATACCTGGGTTGTTGCCACCTTCTTCCCAAAACTTGTAATAGTATTCCTCGCTGTACATCAAACTGTAAATCAGGCTCTTCAACACCTGCATTTTGCTTGTGCCATAACGAATGTCAGTGCGGGGGTCATGTGAAATGTACACGATTTCGTGGGGTTCATAAGCTATTTTAGGCTCAGTATTCCAATTGTACCAGTAGCCCACACGCATGTTTTCACGCCGCGAAGTTTCCATTTGGACGCTTGGATACTTTACGCCAAGACGGTTGTACTCGTCAATGTCCTTAGTGAACAATGCGCCGTCGCGGGCTTGAATCTCGACAAGGCGTTTGCTGCCGTGACTACCGTATAATTTAGTTAACACGCCAGCGTCATGAGTCAAAATGTCATCGACAAGCTGATACATGATTTGGGTAAACGGCTCGCCATTGCAGTTGGGGCGGAAGTAAAGCCAATTAAAGATTTGGCGTGCATGCTCAATTGCTTCGTCAGTGGGTTTATCGCTGCCTTCCTCGCACAATGGCACAATCTCCCAGTCTGTGCCGCCAACATCAAGCTTCAACCGCTGAATGCACAGTCTCGGCGTAGGCGTCAAACTGATTCTGCGAGACTCCAAATAGTCGTAGGCGTCTCCGCCACCGTAAAGTTTCCTGGGCACGCCCTGCCAGCCAAGGTAAGACGGAGCAACCAACTTTTGCCGTTCAACCTTGATGCTATTGTCACGCATGTCAGAAACTTCAAACGGCGCATCCTGCTTAACCTGCTGCGGGGATTCTTCAATGTAGCGATGTGGCATTATTATTCATCCTCTTTTAGAACAATGACAATTTCGGGTGCTTGAAGATTCTCAATGATGTCTACGCCACCAATCTTGATGTGCAACGTTGCGCCTTTACCTTTAACAACTGGAACGCCAAGAACAGTTAAGCCGCCTTTTTCAGTGCTCTTTAACAGTTCAACTTCTTTCATTACGGTTTCACCCCATATTTAGCAAAGTAACTTGCAAGTTGCAACGGAAACTGTTGCATAGCCAAGATTTCCTGCTGCGTTGGTGGGTTAACCTTGACTGTGGGAATAAGTGTGACTGACAGGTTTTCTTTATCGTTGCTGCAAACCATATTCTTAGCGTGGTATGGACAATTCACGACGAACCTGTCCACTGGCAACCTATCATAAAACTTGTCGAACAAACGGAAAAACGTCTTGCATTTAGTGGGGTCGCATTTACGCAAAGTTTTCTGTTCACTCATTGTTGTGCATCCTCAATTACTTTGTCCAAGATTGTTGACAAGAGTCTCAAGAAAACAACATTGTCACTTTTTGATGTATCATCATTATGTGATTTAATATCTCTGCCACTCATTGAATTAACCCCTCACTTTTGAGTCCAGCAATTATATAATAAACGATTGTTTTGCTTCGGTCGCCATGCGGCTTCTTCATGCAAGTATTCAAAACGTCAAGCTCTATGCTTAACGAAACTCCAATGCTTGTGCCCGTTTGTTTAACACGTTTGTCTTGGCGTTCCTTAACTTTGCCGCCAAAATTACTTAGTTTTGAAACTTTACTTTCGGATTCAACCATTCTAATCATCCTGTTTTTCGTAACCTAATTAGCCATTAGTTAATAGTAGTAGTAACAGTTCGCTATTTAAACGTTTGCTTGATAGTAGTAGTAATAGTAGTAGGATATATTCTTAAAGAAGATACACTGTTACTACTATCATCACAGGATTGATAGAA
>JBAZHB010000065.1:0-7844 GCA_041652535.1 Candidatus Babeliales bacterium | reverse complement strand
TGCATTAGTAGAAAAAATTTATGGCATTAAAGTCCACGATTCGCTTAATACACTCTAAAATTTGATATTGGAGCTCTATGTTTGATTTTCTTGCGCAGAAATTTTCTGGAATTTTGAGTCGGCTCAACAATAAGGGCAAACTTACCGAGGACAATATCAAAGAAGCACTCGCCACTATACGCACGGCTCTTCTTGATGCAGACGTTCCACTTAATATCGTTGAATCATTTTTGGCAGAAGTAAGTAACGAGGCAACCGGCGCAACTGTTGGCACCGCATTAAATCCCGGCCAACAATTTACCGCCCTTGTCTACCGCAAACTCGTCAGCTTTCTTGGGGGGACCTCAACACTTCTCCCAACCTTTCAAATCCCATCAGTCATCATGGTCATGGGGCTTCAGGGATCCGGCAAAACAACCACCATCGCAAAACTTGCCGATTATCTTGTTAAACAAGCAACACAACGCGGCAAAAAACGGCACATCCTTCTTGCATCAGTCGACTTTTATCGTCCGGCAGCTATCGACCAGCTTGAAATTCTTGCACATAAAATCGGGGTTTCATTTTATCGCGCCACATCAACCAGCACACTTACAGCGGCTGATGAAATTTATGATTATTTCACCAAAAGCCACTTTGACTACCTTTTTCTTGATACGGCGGGTCGTCTTCACGTCGACCAAGGTATGATGGACGAACTACGTACCATAACTACACGTCTCAACCCTAAACATAAGCTCCTCATCCTTGACGCCATGACGGGACAGGAATCGCTCAATGTAGCAACCGCATTTGACGCAACAATTGGTTTTGAGGCCGCGCTTCTTACCAAAATGGATAGTGAGACACGCGGCGGTGCTGCATTTGCCTTTCGTTATGCGCTCAAAAAGCCTATTGCCTGGGTAGGCACAGGAGAGAAAATCGAAGATCTTGAAGCATTTATTCCCGATCGCATTGCAACACGTATTTTGGGCATGGGAGACATTCAAACTCTTGTTGAAAAGGCGCAACAGACCTTTGATCAATCAAGCCAAGAAGCTACGACACGCCGCCTGATGGAAGGCAACTTCACACTCAAAGATTTTTACGACCAACTTGGCATGATTGATAAACTCGGCTCATTTGAAAAAATAAGTAAATATCTCCCCGGTGCACAAAATGTAAGCCCCGAGATGATGGAACAGGGAAAAAAAGAAGCAATCCAATTTAAGGCAATTATCAGTGCTATGACCCCAAAAGAACGCATTTTACCTCAAATTTTAGATGCTTCTCGCAAAAAACGCATAGCCCTTGGATCAGGGGTATCTGTACAAGAAGTCAATCTATTACTGCAAAGATTTGAACAAAGCCGACAATTTGCTAAAATGTTCAGGAGATTCGGCAAAATAAAACACTAGCTTCCGATTTTTCAAAGGATTTGTTGCATGGCAGTCAGTATTCGCTTCAGCCGTATAGGTAAAAAAAATCGCCCTTATTGGCGTATTGTCGTTGTTGATTCACGTAAAAAACGTGATGGTGCCTATCTTGATAATCTTGGTACCTACGACCCTGTCAAACATGTCGTCATACAATTTGAAAAAGAACGACTTCAAGAATGGGTTGGTAAAGGTGCGCAGTGTTCTCAGGCCCTCACTAAAGTGATCAAGACTCACACGGCATAATCAACCGACACATCATTAGTGATAACCCAAATGCAGCATCTGCAGGTACACTAGAGGAGAGTAAGCATGCTTAAGGATCTTGTAGAGTTTATTGTTAAACGGCTCGTTGATCGTCCTGATCAAGTTTCAGTTTCTGAAATAACCGGCGAACAATCAACCATTATAGAATTACGCGTTGCACCCGAGGACCTTGGCAAGGTTATCGGTAAAGAAGGAAGAACGGCACGTTCGATCAGAACATTGGTCAATGCAGCCGCATCCAAAGGACACAAGCGCGCCGTACTTGAAATCCTTGAATAAGTAAAAACCGTGCAACAATAGTTTGCTAAGTGGTAGGCTGGCGTAACTGCCAGCCTATTTTGATGACTATGAAAATATCAATAATCACCGTATTCCCCGAACTTCATACCACGTTCTTGGCAACAAGCATCGTCGGTCGTGCGTGCGAACGCAATCTTGTTACCGTACGCACCCTACGGCTTGCCGATTTTTGTGCGCCCAAAGAACGCATTGATGAGCCGGTTGTTGGCCCCGGAGCAGGAATGATCATTAAGCCTGAAGTCATCGAACGGGCAATTAGTGCATGTGAAAACGACTGGGGGCACGGATACAAAATTTTCTTCTCGCCCCAAGGAACACGACTTACACAACGATATTTGCAAACCATGGCGGCGCAAATTCTTAATTCAAGCGCCGACGGTCTTGAGCCTTCGCCAAGGCTTCGGCCCACAGGCGAGACAGCCGATATATCATCTCAAGTATCTCCTCATCTCATTTTGATATGTTCGCGCTATGAAGGCATTGATGCGCGCGTTGAACAACACTATGCCGACGCAATTATTTCTATCGGTGATTATGTTGTTACTGGTGGCGATATTCCTGCACAAATTTTTCTTGAAGGACTCCTCAGGCTTTTACCTGGTGTTGTTGGCAAACAAGAATCGGTAACTGAAGAATCATTTTCAAGGGCCCTGCTCGACTATCCAGAATATGGCCTTCCCGTTGAATGGAAAGGCATGCGTATTCCTGAAATCGTACAATCAGGAAACCATGCAGCCATAAAAAAATGGCGTACACAACAGGCGCTCCGTACCACACTTAGCCGCCGTTTTGACTGGTTCGCTTCCTCACAACCAACACCAGAAGAATGCGCCAGTGCATTACAAACGATTCCACCACATTATGTCGCCCTTATGCACACACAAGTTAAGCTCAAAGATGGTACCGTTGGCACCACCTCAATTACCTCAATCGATCTGCATGACACGGCACGCTCATGCGCTACCTACGGCATCAAAAACTTTTTCATGGTCACCCCGCTGGTTGATCAACAAGCAATCATTGCAACGTTTCTTGATTTTTGGCGTTCAGATTTTGGCAAAAATTATAACCAAAGTCGTTATCATGCCGTCAGCAAAGTACAACCTGCACTCAATTTTGACGAAGTCATCAGCGCCATAACAACGCTTGAGGGTAAAACACCCCTTGTTATTGCAACTTCCGCCAAAGAATATGCTCATGTCAGTAAAATTGATTTCACCCAACAGGGCACAGTGTGGCAGCACGATCGTCCTGTCTTATTGCTTTTTGGCACGGGACAAGGACTTGATGATGCGCTTATCGAAAAATGTGATTATCTTTTAACGCCAGTCAGCGGCATGACCGCATATAACCATCTTTCAGTACGTTCGGCCATTGCCATCGTACTTGATCGTTGGCTAGGATTACATCAACAAAACAATTAAGGTTTTTCATGAAAAGACTTCTTATTTTCGGCTTAATTCTTGCACCAGCATTTTCATGTTCACTAAGTGCCATGAATGAAAAAAAAGAAGACAGCTGCCACATAGACAGCGCGCAACAAATGAAACAGATAAATTCACACATACTACAATGTATAAATACTTTTAATTCTGATGGGATTCTTTCGCTTATTGCGCAATCAGATTTGGATGTATTGTACCAGGCGCTCATGCTAGGTTCCAAAGGTTCATGGGCTCTAAAGAGAGCAAATCTTATTGGTGCAACTAAGATCGCACAGCTGCTTGAAGGATTTATTATTTATTACGAGCATAAACACGGTTTACGTAAATAGCTCCGATAATAATATTCAATTTGTAATAAGGCTACCATTTGCATGCTATCCAAGCACATGGTAGCCTTATTACTGTTTCTTGGGGACTTTTTATACGATCAGTTTTTGGGGGTTATCATGAATAAACGTTATACGTTTATGTTTCTAGTATTAATCGCTTTCACTACATCACTGACATCGCTTGATGCCATGGAGCCAGGCGCTCAATCACAAAAAATTACTTTCGCGCATGAATTTGCCAATCGTTATGGGAACAGGCTTGTTGAATATAAAGACAATGGAACAGATGCGCTTATTTTTTATACGAATCCCAACATGGAACTTGTAGTGCTCAAAACAATTGGAGCCATTTGCGGAATCAGCGCTGGGGTTATGATGACATTCTTGGCAGATCATCCAGGTAACATTTTTGGACCTTTTCTAGCTACGCTTGGAATGTATCTAGGATATAGTGCACAAAAAACTTACCAACAACTCCAAGACCGTAAAAATCACTACATAACGTTGAATAAAGATGGGCTTACCTTTTTTGATGAAGGCTATAGCCAGGCCTTTGGAACTTTCAAATGGACCGACATTAATCATATAGAAGTAGCTTCAGAGCAGGTAACCACATACGACAAATACCCTCAATTTCCCTGCGTAGTTCCGCACTATACCTGCAATCATGGTTGTTACGACCCATGTCATAAAGCATGTAATTGCAACTGTAGATACAACACCTATTACACCCATTATGAAGTACCTACCAGAACCATCGCAACAACAAAAATAATAAAAAAATTGCTCTTCATCGATAAATTCGGCACAACACGTTCAACTGTTTTTGATAGCAACAACAAGCTACCAATAACATTTGACCAATTTCATATGCTTGCAAATTATTACCTAAGCACCTATGGCAATATCGCCATAAACAACTATACAGCAATTCCAGGAGCTCAATAACTATGATTACGCTACATAAATCACACACACTTAAACTTGTCACCATATTCGCAGTAAGCGGATCTCTTTGTGCTACAGAATCAGGCGCCGAAATCTCACTACCAACAGCCACATCGGCCACGACTAACATCAAGCTTTCCGTTGCTGAGAAAAATGCTGCACTCGTAAGTGAAGCAGGATTAGGCAATCTGGATAAAGTTCGCAAGCTTATTGAAGATGGAGTAAATCCAAATTATGCCTTGATAGCAGCCGCTGAACACGGTCACGAAGACATCGTAGCGTTGGCACTCGATAAAGGGGCACAGGTAGATGCAAGAATCTGTCCAAAATACACGCCAGAATATTTTGGTTTTTTCCCTGCCATAACCTATGCAGCAACATTTGGCCACACACACATCGTCAAGATGCTTCTTGCTCATAAGGCAGATCCACACAATTATTTCGCTTTTACTTATGCAGCTGGATTCGGACATATCGAAGTGGTCAAGCTCTTTATCGAAGCAAAAAGTTGCTATCTCAATGAAGCATTATTTGAAGCAGCCAGCAGCGGAAAAACAGAAGTTGTCAAAATACTCCTTGATGCTGGCGCAAACCCAAACGGCTGGCGCGATATAACTAATACGCTTGTCAGTGCTGCAAAAAATGGCCATACCGAAGTGGTCAGGCTACTTGTTACTTCTGGAAAAATGGAAAATGAATACGTAGGAAAAGCACTCAAACAAGCCATCTTCATGGATAAATTTGAGAGAGATGGTACGTATCACTCAGAAGATCCAAAAGATCGTACGGAAATCATCAAGATGCTCAAAACAGCTATCGAACGGCAGAAAGATACAGCTGATTCCGAAGATGATCAGAATGAAAATTATCAAAATACCGAAAATGACAACGCCTTTCTTGCTGCCGTCAAAGTACGTGATACAGCCGCTGTTCAGCGACTCATTACAACCGGCGTCAACATAAATGCTCGCGATAAGTATGGCATGGACGCACTTCATGCAGCTGCCGAAAAAGGCGATTTAGAACTCGTTAAAATCTTGATAGACGCCCACATTAATGTCAAAGAGTACGGCGGATGCGCATTAGTTAAAGCAGCAGAAACAAATAACCTTGCCTTGGCAAGAATGCTTATTGACGCAGGGGCGATTGATAATGCAAGCGCTATCGTTTATGCGGCCGAGAAAGGTTATAAAGATATTATCAAAATATTTCTTGATGCTAAAATCGTCTTCACTCCCGAAGATCTTCTCGAAGCTGGATTAGTACTACCAGAGCAAAATAATGACGAAATAGGCAATATGATTCTCGCTTATATCGATAAGAATGAAAAAGTGCTCACCGAGAATCGCAAAGCAAGGTAAAAGAAAAGAACAGCCGACAGTTTCGTATAAAAATTGCCATTTAGTGGCTTTAGCCCTATACTTTGGCTTTGTTTATGAGAAAAAGTACTTTTTCGAATAAGGACGTCAATGAAAGCACGCAGCTTAACTCGCGAAACGATTCTTGATCTAGGAACAGAAGGTAAACAATTTCCAGCATTTAAAGTTGGGGATACCGTCGAAGTCGGCCAAATCATCAAAGAAGGCGACAAAGAACGCGTTCAGCTCTTTAAAGGCGATGTAATTGCCATTCGCCACAACGGGATTTCTTCAACTTTTACCGTTCGCCGTATTGGCGCCAATGGTGTAGGCGTTGAAAGAATCTTCCCTTTCTATTCACCAGCTATTAGTGAAATTAAGCTCGAGAAGACCGGCAAAGCCCGTCGCGCAAAACTTTATTACCTTCGTGACCGCGTTGGTAAAGCCGCTCGTATTGAAGAAAAGCTTCAATCAACAGAAAAAGCTACGGTTTCAGCTGGTAAAAATTAATAGCAGCTGCCCTGTGTTTCAGAAGTATTTCTTCAAGCATCTGACACCGTTCGTGCTGAGTGTTTTGTCGAGGTTTCGAGACAAAACGTATCGAAGCATGAACGTCATAAAGTTTATTTTGAATTCACCCTTCGATACATCCTCCTACGCAAAAGCTACGGAGGCCACTCAGGGCGAACGGATTAAATTCTCTGCATTTATTTATGCAATGCCACTTTTACTGTTATTTCTCTTCGCATCATGTGGCAAACGTTATGATCTTGCACATGATGGATGCGCTCGTAAAGCGCATCTGGAACTTGCCAAGCATTTTGATGTGCCTGTTCCACTTGGTTTTACGTTGAGTGATTCATCCTGTCACGCTGTCACTGATGGATTTTCTGATTTCATGCGTTATAGCGGAAGTACTGCATCAACTGCAGTTATTGATTTTTACAAACGTGAAATGGAACGTGCTGGCTGGGATATAACTGATCTTTCAACCGCTCGCGATGGATTTCTGTATTGTTCAAAACCAACCAAGCAGTGTGGTATTCAGATACAACAACGGTCAAACAATGCCACCACACTCAGTCTTTTCATTACCCAAAAGGGATCACGATGATCGTGTGGTATCTTAAAGCACTCGCGTTGATTCTTATCGTTCTGTTCGTCTGCCCTTTAGTATTTATTGGGCTTGCCGCAACCTGTGGTCGGTTTTTTGGGCTCACCATAGCTCCTGACTCATTTGTGGTTAAAGCGGCTCAACGTTTCAACCAACGTTTTAATCGATAATGCATTATTCTGAGCTTTTCTCGTGCATATTTATTGCCTAAAAGGGCAAGGCCAAGAAGGATAAGAAGAACTCCTTGAATAACCGGGACAAAAAGACCAATAATTCCAATAATCAATAATGTCATGCCCACAACAACACGGCCACCGTTGTTATAAATAGACTTCCAAAATTTATTCATCACTTCACCCTTCCTTCAATGACTAAAATTTCAAACTGATACTTTAATGCTAACATTCCGTTCGCCCTGAGTGTCCGTCGTAGCCATTTATGGCGCAGACGGATGTATCGAAGGGTGAACACAAGTAAGCGTTCAAAACTGTTCATGCTTCGATACGTTTTATTCGTAAGGCTCATAAAACACTCAGCACGAACGGGTTTTACATACAAATAACCATAAGCAAGCATCCCATTTGCAATAATCCCTCTATCCCTTAAACTTAAGCTTTTGCTGATTTCTATTATGTATTTTGGGGCTTAGACAAGGCAATAGTATTGCA
>JBAZHB010000064.1:0-7853 GCA_041652535.1 Candidatus Babeliales bacterium | reverse complement strand
TATTGAAAAAGATTATTTGAAAGAAACTGCAGAAAATCAAAAATACAGGCTTTTTAGAGCGTTTTAACTAAGATAGTGATAATTGTCCATAACGATTCGCACGCCAAGATTCCAGCACATAAAGACTGCAAATTATCAGGTTTTTTCACTAATTTAGTTCCAATTCCGCCTAAAATAAGCCCAATTGAGATGGTATTGGGCATAATGAGCCCTCCAAATACCATGGTTGGGCTCAGTTTGAGGCGTTTCAGAAGCCAACCAAATAAAACACCACAGAAGACAATATATTTATCAAAGCAGAGAGATTGCAAAAGTAAGGCTTTTGCTTTGCTTCTTTGGGCAAAAAGAGCTTCTGAGCCGAGATGAAGATTAGTGAAAAGCAACCAAAAAATGATACCAACGCTTGCAGCAGTGGCAATCAGCCCAATCCATTGATATTTATACATGTCTTTTCTATTCAGACAGCACAGATCGCCTATTTTGTAGTCAAAGAGGAGGTCCGATGCAGTAGCTGCGCAAACGTCAAAAAATACGCAAACAATAGTTACCTGAACTGCGTTTAACCGAAAAATGAGGAGAAGCGGAACAATAATAAAAGTCGAAAAACGGCCGAAAGGGAGCATGCCTATTTTCCCAGCAATCTGACAGATTGCCTTGGTGGCAAAAAGTGTAAACAAAACAATGCAGACCTGGGCTAAAAATGGAAATGAAAAAAAACGTAGCAATAAAAATATACTTGAAGTAATGCCGCAGAATTCGAGAAGGTGCGGCGTTTTTAACCAGCTTATTTTTGACAACTGTAGTGAAGCGATAGTTGTAGCTGCGATATGCTTACGCCATTTTTTGATATATCCAGGCATGCTTAGGAGAAGTTCGCTAACAATTAATCCGCTACAAAATGCGATCGAAAAAGAATCACTCGACATTGGCTCAAATAACTTGAAAGGGAGAAAAAGCGCATGGTTGGCAAGTGGGTATATGACGATATATTTGGCAATTAATCCGACAAAAAGTGGCAGCGCTGTTGATATGCCAACACTAAATCCAATTGCCCATAATGTTGGCCATATGCTGAGGACTGCGCATGAACCTAAAAAAGAAGGGAAAAGAAAATAAGTTTTAGCGATGAATCCTTTGAATCCCAAAAAACCATCCCGCAGAAAACAAAGAATAAGCGTTCCGAGGCTGCCCAGCATAAAGTTCTTTGCAAGATGTGGTTGTGCGTGCGAAGTGATGACATTGTAGGTGAGTTCACTGACGGGAAACCGATAATTTGATGTATCCAAAAAATGTGCGCAGTCCCAGCGGGCATACCACAAACCCAGAGCTCCTGCGATTAGACATAAAACTCCAATAATCCCACAAAAAAACAATGGTTTTTCTACCATTGAAGTAAATGTCGTTTCATCAAGAAAATAGAGCAAGGGAAGCGCAAAGCCGATTCCTGTAGCAATGATTCCTCCGCCTGCTCCAATAGCCTGCATGATGGCAAGGTCTTGAACTTGCTGGTCTTTTTTGTTTTTTGTGAACGAATAAAGACAATGTCCAAGGAGTACTAAAGTTGGTGCAATCCATGGACCTACCATCGTTGCCATGGAAACATAACTTAATATAACGGTTGAAAAAAGTGTGAATAAGATTCCAATACTGATTACAAGAAAATTCATATTTCTCTTTGGCGCCTTGAAAAGTAGATAAATAGATGAAAAAATGGCAAAATACGTCAGTTTTCCCTAAAAAACCCTATTAGGGTGTTCAAATAAGCGAATACTGTCAAATGTCGAGTTCTTTTTTAAAAAAGGAGATTTTTCAGTTTGAAACTATCGTCGAAAAGACAGTTAAAAACAATAAAGTATTGTATTTTCGAGGTAAAAAAAATTACAATTAGAATAGAAAGATAACCTAGAGGGAAGATTGGGCTACGTATGAAGCACCTTAAAATCATCATATTCTTCTTTTTGGGTGTTACATGTGTTTATACATTGTGGCACTATCACTTTATTTCACGCCTTTTTGTTAATCCCAAACTTCCAGAGCAGCTTTTGGGGGTATCTGGAGCGAAGGATGTGGTTGGTGTAAATAAGCCTTATGATTATGAACGTATGTTAACAGTTATTGAGCATGCTCAAAAAATAAAAAAAGTCTTTGCAGATCAATTTAATGTGCAATTGAGTATCGATGATGGGCGATATTTAGATTTGAAGTTTGTTAAATCTGTTTTATCTGACCTTTATCGTGAACGTGTACGACTTGAGCGACGTATGCATCATATTAAAGTGAATCCATCAGATGTGCCGACACATAAAAAACTTCGTTCATTGCGTTACTATCAAAAAACGATAGAAGAGTATTCACAGAGCTTGGAAGAAATTTTGCGACAACTCTAATTCTTTAAATTCATGTCGCAACTTTGTAATATTATGTTTAATGTTTTAAAAAAGCCTGTTAGCGCGGGCTTTTGTTGTGTATCAAAACGAGACAATTTGTTGTTAGGCCTGTAGGGTGCGGGTTGCCATTTTTTAGTGGGTGACTTACTAACAAAGTTGTGCGTAAGCTTGTTATTTTGCGTTGCGTTGTATGATCTAATGAAGCTTTTCGATCGTTTATAATCCGTGAACATGATTTCAGTTTGAAGAAAATTGATAAATATTTTTTTGTAGACCGCTCGAATGCGCTTTCTTGCGTCTAGATGATTTCATTCTATCATTTTAGAAGAAAATGCTGGGTTATTTTTTTTCTAATGAGAAATTTTTTGTAAACATAATAATATGAATTGATAATGACCTTACAAGACATGATATTGGTGGAGCGGACAACTTATTCATGATATAGTTGGCGCATAAGTTCCTTTACACAAAGTTTTTCACGAGGTGCTACTTATGCTTAAGCTTGCAGAAGGGGCTTCGGTCAGAGATGTTATTCAGTTATACGCGTTTGTCCTTGAAAAAACTCGGCAGCATTTGATTTTCTACAATTTTTACGAATGCGCAATGCCGCTGAAAATGCCTGATTTTTCTGATTACCGAAAAAAGATTTTTATGCATGGGCCTGTGGCACAGTGCCAATTATCGCAAGGTGAAAGCTGGCTTTCTTGTAATCACCTGGTAATCAAAGAAAATGGTCAATCTTATATTGAGACATTTGGGTATGTTCTTAAAATTTTTGATAGCTTGTTTTATGAAATTTTGTATGCAGAAAATTATGTTCTTAAAATTATATCTCATGTGGCAGAGGGGAGTGAGGTTGAAGAATTGCGCTACCTTTTGGGTGCTCTGTCAGTGAATCATACATTAACGTTTTCTGAATTACCTAAAGGTGATGGCAAGAGCCTTGCTACATTTGAATTTAGTTCATGGGGCCCGGATGGGTTGCCGTATATTTTTTGCCACGGAACGTGGAATAAGCAAATTGGCTTTACCATTGATGTGACAATGTTGGAACTAGTACAGCTTGTTGCAAAAAAAAGTGAAAAGCTTCCGTTGCCACAAGCACCCTTGCTTTATGTTATTGTTCCCTTAACCGAACAGCAAAAAATGTTGGCGCTAACACTTGCACATATGCTTCAAAAACATGCCTATGCAATTGATGTGTATTTACAACAGGTAGATTTTGATGAACACCTTCGCCAAGCACGTTCAGTTGGAGCTGGCTATGTACTTGCAATTGGTCCGGATGAACAGGCAGCTGGAACGGTGCTTATTAATGATCTTGCTAAACATACGTCAACTGCCGTTAGGCATGATAAGGTGCTTACTTTTTTGGGGGGCGCGCATTAATTTAATTGTTGCGTTTGATATAGTTTTCAAGCGCCTCAAGCTGACGGAGTTGATTATCAAGACCCAAGAAATAGCGTGATGCCCCAACGGCAAGATCTTTGAGCGTACGTTTTACATGCTTTTTGATGGCGGCTACACGCTTAATAAGGAATTCTTCACAATCATCAGGCTCAAAAATCATGACTGATATTTGCTCGCCCTGTCCGCTAAGTAGTGGCGTATAAAATGTTATATCGCGTTCAGTTTCTTGTATGATCTTTCCAAGCAATTGCATAAACTGCTCGCATTGTGCATGTATATGCTCGAAATCTTTTTCACTAATTTTGATTTTGCTGTGTGTATTCAGATCGCTGATTTTGGTTTTTAATTGTTGCGAGCGTTCATTAATTTCTTGTTGCTTGCGTGTGATTTCACCAAGCAGGTTCTGTAACAAATCAAGTCCGTTTTGTAGTGCTTGTTTTGTTTGATCGGAGGGCATGCTCACATTGATTTTCTTTAAAAATCGTTGAGCTATTTCTTCTTGTGTTTTGATATCAGTATTTTCTACTGCTTGTTCTTTATTCTTTTGTTCAGTCATGGCTTTAATTACATTTTACAAATTGTACAAATAACAGCTTACTTAGGTATTTTACTTCATTAGCCAAAAAGCGCAAAGGCGTGTTCTAATTGATCCTTGTTTTCTCTCGTGCCAGTGGTAGCCTAGCAGAGAGTTAAGGAGGTGGTACCCACTATGAAAAAAACGATCTTATTGACGGGTGGGCTGGGATTTGTAGGTTCAGTTACCGCCCATGTTCTTCATGCATTAGGCTATCAGATTGTAATTGTTGATAAATCTGTGCATCACCAACCATGTGCTATGCCCTGGGCGCATGTTTTTAAGGGTGATATGTGCAATCGTGTAGTGCTTACAAGCATTTTTGCGCAATATGATTTTGTAGCGGTCATGCATTTTGCAGGCCTCATAGAAGTCGGTCAGTCTGTTATCCATCCAGATTCTTTTTATACCAATAACCTTATTGGCACTCTTACATTGCTTGATGTTATGCATGAGTACCAGGTTCCACATATTATTTTTTCATCAAGTTGTGCGGTATATGGGATTCCTCAGTATGTGCCGCTTGATGAAAATCATCCCTGCGATCCTATAAATCCCTATGGCAGAACGAAACATGCAATTGAATATGCTCTTAAAGATTATGCTTCAGCGTTTGATATGAAGTTTGTTATTTTGCGCTATTTCAATGCTGCTGGAGCTACTCTGGAATATGGATTAGGTGAATGCCATAATCCTGAATCTCATGTTATTCCATTATTATTGCGTGCTGCTCATCATGGCGTGTCATTTTCGATATACGGGGCTGATTATGCTACGTGTGATGGAACATGTGTTCGTGATTATGTGCATGTGCATGATATTGCACGGGCGCATGTGCAGGCTCTTGAGTATCAGATGCGTGGTGGGAATTCTGAAATATGCAACCTTGGAACCGGCAAGGGATACAGTATATACGAGCTAATTGATGCTGTTCAACGAGTGAGTGGTTGTTCGGTAGCTACGAAAATTGTTGCGCGACGAGAAGGGGATGTGGCAACGCTTGTTGCCAATGCGGCAAAAGCTCGTAGCGTCTTACATTGGCAATCAGAACGATCAGATCTTGATACCATTGTGCGTGATGCATGGATGTGGGAGCAGCAGCGTGCAAAGATAGCAGATGAGTCATCACTCTTATCGGTTTGTAGTCAATGATGCTTATCAAGCGTGATAAAATTTTTCTTGTATGTCTCTTTATAATTTCCTTTCTTATTCGCGCATGCGTTTTTTATTTTTACTTACGCCATGATGCTCGATATTGGCAAGTTGATTCGTCAACGTATCATCATGTAGCAACATCACTTGCACAGGGTAAAGGTATCAGTAACGTTGATGGAAGCCCGAATTTTTATCGGCTACCAGGATATCCTGTTTTTATTGCGTTCTTCTATAAGTTATGGGGGGATAATCCTGAAAACGCCTTGTGGGCACAGATTTTTCTTGCCTCATGCATTCCCTTGCTCGTATTTTTTCTTGCAAATGTTCTTTTTCCACGGCGTCGTTGGATTGCATATGGTGCAAGTGGCGTGAGCTCGGTACATCTTGGGCTTGTTGTGTATAGTGGCTTTTTTATGACCGAGTCGTTATTTATTTTTCTATTGCTCTGTTTTTTTTACTATTTTTTTTCTGCAGTACATCTATGGTTTTGTGATGAAAAGCAACCTCAGCCTATTGCTCAATGCGGATGCACTCGTCCCATATGGTCATGGGTTCCTGAACATGCGACCGATGTTCCTTCGTACGAACAAATTTATCAATCGGTGGCAAGTTCGGTTTCGGTAAAATGTGGAGTTGTTTCTGATTCTGTTTCCTATTACCTATTTCTGGCAGGAATTTTTCTTGGACTTCTCTCGCTCGTGCGTCCTGTTGGCCATTATATGCTTATTGTTGCGCTTGGCTTGTTATTATGTTCGCGTGGTTCGTTGATGTTGCGTGCGCGTTTATCAGTTACATTGAGCATTACATGGCTTTCTGTTGTTGCAACGTGGTTGATTCGTAATTATTTACTTCTTGGACACATCTTTTTTCATACACTTCCGGGCGGCCATTTTCTTTATTTGTCAGCTTCTCGCGTTGCCATGTATCCTCAGCATTGTTCATATCAACAAGCTCGCCAGAATCTTGGGCATGAGGTGCATGATCGAATTTCTCTTCAGGAGAAAAAATTAGGACGATCATTAAATGAAATTGAACGTTGTTATGTTCACGAAGAAGTTGCACGCCATTATTTCATTTCATATCCGTTGATTACGCTTAAAACATGGGCTACCGATATTTTCAGGACGTGCTTCTCATTATATTCAGCAGAACTACTCTATTTGGCATCAGGACGAGTTGATCATGATTATTTTGCCAAAGGACGTTCCTGGTTCGATATGTTTAAACGTTATTTGGTTCCAGAAACATCAAATCCCTCGTTGATGTTAATTGTATATGCTGAAATCGTTCTTCTTTTTCTGCTACTGTTTGGTTTCTTTAGAGGTTTATTAAACGTGTTGAGCGCAAAATGCTCTCGCGCTGATGTTTGTTCGTGGATCCGGATGATGCCATTTATCGCGCTTTTTGTGATTATTGCTCTTTCAGGTGGATATGCGCGCATGCGTTTACCGGTTGAGCCGTTTCTTTTAATGTGTTCCTTGTTAGGTTGGGGCACATATGAATGAAATGTTCAAGCGGCTTGGTAATTTTTTCTTGCATTACCCACGGTGTACGATTGGGATAAGTGCACTGATTGTACGTATCATTCCGGCTTATATTTTTTATGGCAGTTGTGATATTGATGCATTTACTGAAATTATCGGATGCATCTTACGCGATGGCCCAATTTCCTATGGCATAAAAAATTGGAATATGTTGCCATCTATTTCATTTTATCTTTGGTTTGCCGGCTTTTTAGCTGTCAAAACTCGTTTGCTTCTGGCGGTATGTATTAAATTAATTCCTATTTTTTGTGATGTTGCACTTGCTCTTTTGCTCTATGAAATGGTACTTAAAAAAAGGGCAGGGCATGCTTTAGGGGTTGGTCTTCTGTATGCCTTTTGTCCAGTGAGTATGATGATAAGCGCTGTTCATGGACAATGGGAATCGGTATTTTTATTACCGCTTATCTTAAGTTTTTATATCAGAGATTATGGCGATGCTTCTTATACAGCATCGATTATTTTTGGGGCTATCTTTGGATTGTCGATTCTTATTAAGCCAATAGGGCTTCTCTTTCTTCCCTTCTTTTTTACACCATTGGTAGGTATTTCTCGTGTTCTTGGGCGATGGTGGCAATTGTTGAAGATTATAGGATTTGTAGGAAGTCTTAGCATTCTGGGAGCTTTCGTTTTTTTAGCGCTGACCAAGCATCGTCTTATGGATATAGGACCTTTTCTTGTTAACAATCAGACGAGCATTGAACTCTGCGCAGGAGTCTTTTTTATTGTGCTGTTGATGGTGGGATGGAGGATTGGAAAAAAATTGTATGCCGCACCAGCGTATAT
>JBAZHB010000063.1:0-7883 GCA_041652535.1 Candidatus Babeliales bacterium | reverse complement strand
AATCAGGCGCAATGGCTGCGACGCCGATGTCAATTCATACACATTTGAAACGGATGAGCGCATGATGGGCTTTACAATCGGATGCAATACTGGAAAAGCGCACCATTCAAGTGCCCCGCGTGTAATTGCGTGGACTTTAGCGTTGACATCGAGCTGCGCGTGGTTCCCCAAATCGGGGTTTTCAAATCAACTCCGATTCGGCGCGCGGTCATTGTTTGCAAACAATGCAACAAACGCTACTATCCAGACGACACGATGAGAAGCCACGATTTAGGTGATGGAATAGTATGATAAACGAATTCACCAAGCGAATCAGTTTGGCAATTAACCGCGAAATCGCTGGCAAAGACTGCGTGACTCAATACTTGATACTCAAGCAGACCGAGCACACCATTCAGAAGAGGATTAGGGAAATAGAAGGGGAACTTTGATGACTACTAAACCAAAGAAAATCGGATTAATCCAAGTAGACGGTAAAATGCCCAATTTAGTACTATTAAAGCTGGATAAATTCTATTCAGATCAAGGGTGCCAAGTAACCTACATCGATATTAGCAGTCACGAGTTTGACCAAATCTTCGCAAGCAAAGTTTTCGTTGCAGGATCAGGATATGACTTGCAAGCTAAACTTCCACCTGAAATAGAGGAAGTTGTGCCCGATTACGACAAGTTTAATTTGAATTATGCTTTCGGGTTCACGTCAAGGGGATGCGTTAGAGGATGCGAATTTTGCATCGTGCAACCCAAAGAAGGCTATTTCCACGAAGTAAGTTACGAGTGGACAAACGGTGAAAAGCGAGTCCTGTTGCTCGACAACAATTTCTTTCTGTCCAAAATATGGAAGGAAAAGTTACAGTATTTCATCGATAACAAAGTGAAGGTTTGTTTCAATCAAGGGCTTGACATACGCTTAATTGACGATGAAAAAGCGGAAATGCTTTCAAAAGTGAATTACCGCGATGACCACTTCAAGAATCGACGCTTGTATTTTGCTTTTGACAGTCCAGAAATCAAGGACATAGTAATCGAAAAAGTTGCGCTATTAGCAAAGTATGGTATTAAAAGAAATCACTTGATGTTCTACTTCATAATCAATTTCAATACTACCTTTGAACAGGACTATGAACGATTTAAAATCCTCGACGGTCTTGGCGTAATGCCGTATCCAATGCTTTTTGATAAATGGCACGCTGCGCAGAAACACAAAGATTTCATGCGTTGGATAATCAAACGGTACTACAAATTGTGTTCTTTTGAGGATTACTTAGTTAAAGTGAGGAAACAGAAATGATAGAATCCATCCTAAAGCAAATCAAAACGTGGCTGGAACTGCGCAAGCAATTCTACACGCTGTCGTATCACGGTTTGAAGCTAAAGTTTCCGTTTAATCCGAGAACGCAGGTTTGCAGCGTTTGCAACTTGAAAGGCTACACCATTCAGAAGAGGATTAGGGAAATAGAAGGGGAACTTTAATGCCGATTTCAAGCGTTCTAAAAATGATTAAGGGTGCCTTGGGCATCGGAATGGTGCACAATGGCGACAGCACTTTCATACTCAAAGAAATCCCCAATTGCATGATAGACTGCATCGTAACTGACCCCCCATACGGCTACAGTTTCATGGGCAAAAACTGGGACAAAGCTGTTCCAAGCGTGGATATTTGGCGCGAGTGTTACCGCATCCTAAAGCCTGGGGCGTTCATGTTCGTCATGTCAGCGCCGCGACAAGATGTTCTAAGCCAAATGATAGTGCGAATTGCGCAAGCGGGTTTCGACACAAGTTTCACGAGTATATACTGGACGTATGCAACGGGATTCCCAAAAGCCATGAATATTGCTAAAGCGGTGGATAAACGAGAGTGTGAAAAACAACTCATTGAGAAACTTGGTAGAAAACCAACTAATGATGAATTTGAAGTTGCTTGGAAAAACTTTAGAACAGTTACAGGCACCAAAACTTTACATGATATACGAAGAAAAGTTGACGAAGATAATTTTGATGGACAACCAAAGTATGGCACAGGCGCACCGTTAAAATATATGGAATATAACGATACGACAGCAACTACAACGCAAGCCAAAGCCCTCGATGGAAGTTATGGGGGTTTCCAGCCTAAACCCGCAGTGGAAATCATTATTGTAGCCATGAAACCATTATCTGAAAAAACGTTTGTTGACCAAGCCCTAACCAATGGGAAAGGGGTGACGTGGTTAGACAATTGTAGAGTACCCACATCTGAAAACATTGAAGTTGGACGATTTGGTAGAAATGAATGTCAATCTGAATCTTTAGGCAAAAAACTAATGGGTACGGATGAACAAGAATACTCATCTAAAGGTCGTTTCCCCGCTAATTTACTCGTGGAAGATGACGTGTTAAACGATGGCAAAATAACCAAATCCACGGGTGGTTCAGGTGAAGCAAGTAAAAAGTGGACAAGTGATGGACATATAATAACAGGTAGTTGTCAAGCTACAGGCGGATTTGGTGATATTGGTTCATTTAGTCGTTACTTCGACCTTGACGCTTGGTGGCTTAAAACAGTCGAGAACCTACCCGAAAACGTCAAAGAAACTTTCCCATTCTTGATTGTGCCAAAAGCAAGCAAGAGTGAACGCAATAAAGGGTGTGAAGATTTACCCGATGTTAAAGCTGGACATATTGCTTCAGAAACAGGTGGAGGTGGTGGATGGAAGGCTGACTCAGCAAAGAATCCAAATCTACCAATGAAGAATTTTCATCCCACCGTGAAACCGTTAAAACTCATGTGTTACCTCGTGACACTCGGCAGCCAACCCAACGACGTTATCCTTGACCCCTTCAACGGCAGCGGTACCACTTGCCTCGCCGCCAAAATCACAGGGCGACGATGGCTCGGCGTGGACATTACCGAAGAATACTGCAAGATACAGTCCGCGCGTCTCGATGGTGCACCAATCGTTAAGCACGAAACATCCAAAGAATCCAAAGTTGCTATGGAAATTCAACAGCCAAAACAGGATGCACCTAAACCAATTATTAACCCAAACACTTGCCCAATCTGTGGAAACGAAATGCGAAGAATTGGCAAGAACTATTACTGTGTGAAAGCGGGATGTGACGGTAAAAGATGATAGAATCTATCCTCAAGCAAATCAAAACTTGGCTTGAACAGCGCAAGATATTCTACACGCTGTCCTACCACGGTTTGAAGTTAAAATTTCCGTTTAATCCGAGAACGGGCGTTTGCAGTGTTTGCAACCTGAAAGGACACACCAACATTCACCACACATGCTACAATTTCACTTACACTGAAATCCGCAAGAATAATTCGCTGGCGTCGCTGTTCACTTACGAATGCTGTTTTACGTGCCACGAGCTTTCCAACAGCGTGCGCAAGTTGCTGTTCGAGTGCCCCGATTTCAAGCCTGCCAACGTGAATGAGAAACTCAAAATCATCTTTGACAACCACCATTCCATGCTTAAAAAACGGGATGAATTCAACAAAAATCGTGACAAAAATTTGAAAAAGGATTGGTTATGATGCAAAAAGTACCTCAGAAACCTAAAAAAACTCAGAAAAACGTGCAAATTCCGCCACAAATGTCCAAAAAAGCCACAAACAAGGAAATGCTGCGTTTGATAGTGGATACGCAGTGCAAGCAAACCGCTGAAATCAGCGACATTAAAGTTAAAGTGGGCACGCTTGAGGAACGCCTAAAAAACTTTGTGGATAACAGCAAGTCCGAATCCGCAAAAGGCGAGAGCCAACGTGTCGAACGCAAAGCCGACAAAAGGTGGATTTACGGAACAATCGTTGGCATAATCGGCACAGCGCTGGCGGTTGGGAAATTCCTGTGGGATGTGATACCGAAATGAGCCAGCTTGAAAAAATAGCCGACGAAGCCTTAAAAGAAGCTAAGAAAGCCACGTTACGGTATCCGCCGTTCAACAGTATGCATGAAGGCTACTCGGTTTTGTACGAGGAAGTAGATGAACTGTGGGCTGAAGTTAAAGCGTGGAAAATGAA
The DNA here is from genome assembly GCA_041652535.1 of Candidatus Babeliales bacterium. Classification (GTDB taxonomy): domain Bacteria; phylum Babelota; class Babeliae; order Babelales; family RVW-14; genus UASB124. The sequence goes on along the minus strand of JBAZHB010000063.1, from coordinate 3,874 downwards.
TAATCCCGACCCTGAAAACATCAAGAACCTGCGAACCGAAGCAATCCATGTGGCTGCTATGGCACTAAGGTTTATTCATGATTTGTGTGATGAAAAATGATTCAAAACCCACTCAAGCAAATTTCAAGCGTGCTGAAAAGCCTAAAAGCAGATGACACTCGGCAAAAAGAGTATTTCTTGATGCTTGAGAAAACGTGCAATGTTAACAAGGCAATCTTTATTGACCGCAACGTCGAGAAGTGGCAAGCCGTCCAGAAACAAATCGAGGTGCCCGTGTGGGCTGTGGATGACGACAAGTTGGTCACAGCATCCAACATCACCGAACAGAATATCGTGGGGCGCTACCGAATCGACAATACGAACTCGGACGGAATCTTTGAACTTTGGTTCGACATCGACGCCAACAAAGACCTGCGAAGCAAAGATGATGTCAAGAACTCTTGGAAAACGCTGGAAAAAGCGGGAAACCGCTTAATCGGCGCGCTCAACGCTTTCGGCGTAGGCAACGAGTTCATCCAGATAAAGCCCAGCGGCAGAGGCTTACAGTTCAGCGTGTTTTGCAGTGGATTCCGCGACGAGAAACAGTACAATCAAGCCATGCTGTGCATCCAGAAACTTTCAGGATTATCAATGAACATCAAGCAGTCCGAAAGCAAAGGTGTTGTGTTTGGTTTCGACAGCCCCGCAATTGGCAGCTCACGGCGCAAAATAAGGGATATAGGCGGACAAAACGACAAACTTGCTGGAATGGTGCATTACGTCAGCACAATATCCACTTTCGACGGCAAATCCTACCCATTCGTCACCAAAGCAAAGGATGTTATCTATCCGTCTGAAATCAAGATTTTCAAGATAGACAAAGATTTCATCAACAAGATACACGAGATGGAAACGTTTTCTGACGTTAAAGACTTTGTACAAACCGAGGGCACAGTCGAGTACCAACGTGACGGTGACATACAAAAATTCTACCAAGTTTGCCCATTACTTGCAAAGATAGAAAAGGATGCAAAAAGCGGAATACACATCACAAATCCACAGCGCATCTTCTTGTCGCAAACATTCACTTTCTTCGGCGAAGCAGGCGAACAAGAGGTTCACCGCATACTCAGCCTTGACCCCGACTACTCGGAAACTTACACTCAAAACCAACTTGACAACGTAAAGAAGAACAATCGCAAACCGATAACGTGCGCTTGGGCTAAAGAACGCAACCTGTGCCCCGAATGCAAAGGGTTAAAATGCAAGTCACCAGTGTCGATGGTGTGGAAGCCCCCGCAACTTGAAGAGTTGAAAGAATCCATATCCAGACACGTAAAACTGGTTGCGGAAAACACTGACGTAATCGATTTCCTGTTGGCTACAGGTTTGGAGCGCGAGTATTGGCCAGAAGGGGATGCGCTTTGGGTGTACCTCGTAGCAAGTTCAGGTTCAGGCAAAACCGAGTTAATGCGACTCATGAACAGTTGGAAACGAACTTACACCGTGGATGAATTAACTAAAGCCTCAATGATTAGCGGCTTCAAACCCGAAGAAGGCACCTTCGGAATCCTAAAGCATTTCGACGGCAAAAGCGTCTACGTGAAAGACATGAGCCAAATCCTTACAGCCAACAAGGACGAACGCAATGCCGTGTTCGGCACACTGCGAAACGTGTACGACGGTTACGTTGAGAAAGGCTTTGGTAACACTAAAGAAAAAATACGCATCGAAAGCAAATTCGGCTTATTCATTGGGATGACGCCGATCATAGACGCCTATTATACACTCAGCAACCAACTTGGCGAACGGTTCATCAAAGTCCGATTCACTTGTGAAGAGGATGTTGTACTCAGCGACATCTTCGACCAACAAAACGACGAGTACATCGCGGAACGCAAACGGTTGCAACGCAAAGTCAACGAGTTCCTGTCGAGCGTGCAAATCCGACAGTACGATCCGCCAGTTGAATTCAAGAATTTATTAATCGGACTCGTAAAGTTCACGGCGTCCATGCGCACAGCCGTGTATGTCCAGACCGAGGGTGAATCCATCAGCTTCCGTGGCGAACGCGAGATGCCGTCAAGGGTGCTGAACCAATCCAAAAAGCTGTGGACACTGCTGGCTTGCGTGCGTGGAAAAGATAAAGTCGGAAAAGAAGAGATAGACTTCGTGGCTAAAGCACTGTTGCAGACGCCGCCACTCTACCGCATCCAGGCGTTCTACCACCTGCTAAAAAGCGAGAAAACCACTGTGCAATCGCTGGCGGACGCGATGCGTCTCTACCACACCAAAGCCGAACAGATACTACAAGAACTTTACTACCTGCGCATCGTGGTGCAGAATGACGACGACAGCTACAGCCTATTGCCCGAATTCAGGAGCTACGGCGAAGCCTACGAAAAACTTGGTTGGTACAAGTGGCTACACACCGCATACTCAGAGTTAATCCAAATGAAAAAGGTTATCCCAGAAAAACGGCGTGAACGTGGCATTGATCAGGATTGGCTCAAAGGAAAAGATGATGTGACGGCGGAGTAATATGCCCATTGAAAACCTATTATACTTAACTATCAGTGAATTGAGACAACGACAAAACTTTGATTTAGAACAAAAGATAGAATTAACCAAGGTTGCTATTCGTCAATTTTATGATTTCTTCGATGGTCAAGTTTATGTTTCGTTTAGTGGTGGTAAAGATTCAACAGTTTTGCTTGATATTGTACGTTCTGAATATCCTGATGTTAAAGCTGCTTTTTTGGATACAGGATTAGAGTATAAACTCATAAGAGATTTCGTTAAAACCATTCCAAACGTTGAGTGGATTAAGCCAAAAATGAATTTTATTGATGTTATAAAAAAATATGGTTATCCTGTCATATCAAAGGAACAAGCACATTACATTCAACAGTATCGAGAATCCAAAAGTCAACATACGCGAGATATGCGATGGAATGGAATAAATGGACGCTTTAAGATTTCGGAGAAATGGAAGTTTCTTTGTAATGCTCCGTTCAAGATTTCAGATCATTGTTGTTATGTTCTGAAAAAATATCCCGCAATGCATTTTAACAAAGTTTCTCAATTACGTCCGTTTATTGGAACTATGGCGACAAATTCATCTGTTCGAGAAAGGACATATCTTAGAGAGGGGTGTAATAGTTTTTCTAAGATAGGCTCAGAACATAGCACACCACTTGGATTCTGGAATGAAGAGGATATTTGGCAGTACATAAAGGAAAAACATCTTTGTTATTCATGTATTTATGATAAGGGGTTAACTAATACTGGTTGTGCATTTTGCATGTTTGGAATCATGCATGATAAAGGTAGGCGCTTTACAGCGTTAAAACAAATACAACCCGAACTTTATAATTATTGCATGAATAAATTAAAAATCCACGAAGTTCTCGATTATATAAATGCTAATCTACCTGAAAAGGATAGAATAATTTACGAGTAATTATTGCTAATTATATGCGTGCGCCGCGCGTTCCCCCTGCCTGCACAGCCCGTCAACCGTCTGCCACCGCGGGTGCAACGCTGGGACTGCGGAGCGCCCATAATATTTATATCGTTCAGTTACTACTATTACCTACGACTACACTGACGCGAATTATGGGGTTATCGGATCCACCCATAAAAACGATAACCAAAGAAAGTCGCGTCGCCCTTGGATTTAAGCGGTGCGCGCATTGGCTTCTGACTTGGGTGACGCGCTTTTCGTCAGTGTAGCTATTTTTAATATTCCCAAGTTTTCTTTTTTGGTTCTTGTGGATTTGCTATTACTATTCATAGTGCATCGGGTATCGCACGAAATAAGTGTTCTCACATTAACAGGTAGTAGTATATTGTTTATTTATTAAAGAGTAGTAGAAAACGCAAAATAATATAC
>JBAZHB010000062.1:0-7937 GCA_041652535.1 Candidatus Babeliales bacterium | reverse complement strand
TAAGTATATAGAGCATTCGCATGAGCAAAATAGTAGGCGCTATAATTAGCAGTTAAACTTTCAAACGCAGGCACATAAATTGAACCAATTGGAAACGTTTGATAAGCAAGCCAATCATACCACCACCAAACCTCATACCCCACATGATGCTCATTAAGAATATATAACGTGTTGTTGAACCACATGTTTTCGGTTGCTTGGTCGGTTCCACCAACAAACGTGTTTAAGCCTATTTCACCAATAATCAAAGGCTTACCGACATCAATGGTTTTGCTGAACCAATCATCCAGTTCAGTATGTAAAGTGACATAGTCAGCACTCCAAGATGAAGCGTAACCGTCACGATAAATATGCTGACTTATGATAATGTTTGTTCCAGTAACTGGATATTCAGAAACCCATAAAAGCGCGTTGTCTTTGTCCTCATTATAGCCGTATTGATAAAGCAGAAACATGTCACTGTATAAACTTATGTTTCCAGAAGTTTTCTGCATCGCGTCCTGCCAAGACGCTTTCAAAGTAGCATTAGCCCCCGCTTGCGCGTCATGCGGTTCATTCCAAGGATCAATAATAACGTTAGAATAACCTCTAAACTCGATGCTCATATTTGTTACAAAATCAACCCATGAATCCATCGAATCAATCAGTGTTGAATCATTTTTCAGGTTGTATGGCGCGTAAGGAAGTTCAACCCCGCCACCATCTAAAACAGCGCGAACCGTGAAAACCATGTACATATTACGGTCTGCAAGCCAGCCAGCAAAAATTTTGTATTTTGCTAAAGTATCCGCATCTAAGCACCTTGAAACGCTTGTTTGGAAACGTTGACTGTTAGCACCAAAGTCTTTCTGCGCATCCAAATGCAGTTGAATGTTAGTTTCATTCCACAAATTATAGCCTGTTGCTGAATCATAGCCTATTAATGGGTAATGTCCGTTTTCGTATTCTGTAAATTGTCCATTATCATTCCATCCTTTCGTCGTGACGATTTCGCCTAAATCATTCATTAACACGCCATTTTCAGCATGTAAAGCTAAATTGTCAGTGGAATTAAAAACTACAAACGTAAAGTTTTGAGTTAAAGCTTGCTGATTAGCAGAATTGTTGGTTCCAAGAAAACCGTGAACTATTGAGCCTGCACTGGGTAAGGTAGCAGTAAAATTTGACCATGCACTTGTACCTGAAAGTGGCATTGACGTGTTTGTGTAAGAGCCTGTGACGTTCCAATAAATAAATGCAGTATCTAATGTTTCTGTTCCAGAAATATTCCAAAGACAGTTTACGTGAGTTGTAGAGCCTGCTTGATGCCCCATAATATGAAATTTGCTGTAAGTAGCAGTTTGAGCAGTGGGTATTTCTGTAGCGTACGCTTCAAAACACAAATCAATATTGGAATCTGCCACCCACGCGCTTGAAACATAATTAAAATAGTTTCCCCCATTCCCTGAACCTCCACTTACAGCATCAAATATGACGGTATTACTAACATCAACGAAGCCTTCAGTGAGATAACCCGTCCAGCAATAAGCGGTTGATGAGTTCAAGTTAGCAGTTGAAAAGTTAAAAGGTATCCATGTTGAAGACGGGTAAGTCTGTAGTGTAGAAACGTTAAAGCCGTCTGAGGTATCAATAATTGAGTCTGTTGGAATGCCAGTTGACCCGTAAGAACCATCCATTGCGTAAAGGTAAAGATTTAGTATTCCTGATGGAGTGCCTGCTTTAGAAAGTGAAATATTAATTATTACATCACTGTAAATGTTGCCAGTATTCGGAGTTTTAATTACTTGACCTACTGCTGAACGTTCAGAAGTACTTGAAGGATGCAATGCGCGTAAACTGTAATAATCATTTATTCCAGTGTTACAGGAATCAAATAAAGCAGAATCAGCTTGCACCATTGGAATATAACCAAATATTACTGTAGAAAACAAGAGAAAGATTGCCATGATAGTTAAGACTTTTTTGCTTCGCAATTTTAGCGCCCCCGACTTATTGATGTATTAACAATTACTGAATGTGACTTGCCTGAAAACTTTACCAAGTAAGTGCGTTCAAAAGTTATTTTCCAATGAAAAGACAAATGATAATCTGGAAATGTTTTATGCAAAATTTTGCCAACATTAAAAATTACGATACGCTTCAAGTTTTCAAAGTTTAGAATGTTGCGAAATTCGATGATTGAACAGGAACTTACACGTTTAAATTCTTCTATTCCACTTTTCCAGCATTTTTTAGGAAGAAGATAGAAAGAAGCAAAACAGAACGCAAAAGGAAAAGCACCATTTTTAAAAGGCATATTTGTAATAGAGGCACAAACCAAATGAACATCAAGATTTTTACCTGCCAGATTTTGTTTATACCGTTTCGTCATGCTTTTGGAAGCATCGAAAGCTACAACAGTTTTATCTTCCTGAGCTAAAGGCAAAGAGTAACGGCCATAACCACATGCGGCATCAAGTATAAGACTGTCTTTCTGCTGTTCAAGCAAACCCAGTTTTACAAATTTGTCACCGCCGCCACCTATAGCTTCATTATCAGTTACTTGCGCTGAAGCTTTTTGTTCCCAAAACTCAAAACCTACAGACATAAATTAACACTCTCGTTTTTTGATTTCTTGGGTTGATTCATTTAACGATTCACCATGAAAACAGCTTAAACTATATCTGCTAAATCCAGAATCATTGCCATCAACACTAAAATATTCGGGGCATCTATCATAAGTACAATCTTTGGACTTGTTTTTTGGGTTGTTACATTTTTTGTTCATGCTTTTGGAATTGTCAGACGTTTGTTGATGTTTTATTTTCCCAGTATTCGAAACCGAAGTCTTTTTCAATGCTTTTTCACCACCATTCAAGTTAACGTTTGCTTTTGGTGAGATGGAACTATTAGTTAATTGCCTTTTAAGTTTTGTTCCGAATCCGCATCTGTTTGCCGAAGGCAATCTTCTGTTAACTTTAAAGAGATGGTTTTTCATTTTCATTTACCTCTTTTAACTGTGCTCCATGTAGAAGCCGTTTGGATTAGTAAATTGGATAGTCGTCGCGTTCAACATCACGCCTACAGATACGAGTTGATCGCCTGTGCCTGATGGGTAAGACTGCGTTAAAGTTCCTGCCGCTGTGTCCACCCAAATTAATCCGTCGCTCCAACTCCAAGCCGCCAGTGTGTAGACGCCGTCGTTCATGAGTAGGCAATTAGCTGATTCAGCGCTGTCCATCACTGCCAAGTAGATGTAGCCGTAGCCAATCGTGGCGTTTGAGGATGCGTCGGCTAAACTGTAAGCGTCAATTGCGGATTGGTAAGTTGCTTGGCCAGTCGCTACGGCTTCAGATGCGGCGCCAATGATTAGTTTGCACACTCGGCTGCCATACACGCCCTGCGACGCAACCACGGATGCGCCGACTGAAGCGTAATTGGTTAAGCTTTCGACTGCGGCGGTGCGGTTAGTGGATGACCATGCGTTAATGATTCTGCCATTTGAGTCTTGCACGTTGAAGTAGCCGCTCTGCACTGCATCCACACCGATTGTATACGGACTGCCCTGGCTGTCGGCTGCGTTAACGAATTTGCGTTCAAGCCCACCTACGGATTCGGTTACGGTTACTGACTCAGGAACCGAGAGGCTGTAATTGTGTAGCGCATTCATCCAAACCGCGCCCACACTCATGTTGCCGAGCACGTTTTCTTCAACGCGGGTGACATTAGTTTGGTAAAACCACAGTTGCCCGTTGACGCTCATGTTTTGCACCGCGTAGTAATTAATGGATGCACCCGTCAAGTTATAGATGGCATAGTTGGCAAGCGCGTTGGATGCAGTGTAAAACACGGGGTTCCACGATACCTGCAACGTGCTGTTGATTGATTGCAGGTCACGTTCAAAGTTGCTTATTTTGTCTTGCCAAGTGCTGAAGATTGCTTCTCCTTGAGTTGGAGTCAACACGCCTGTGTACACGAGACTTGCTACTCCGCCCATTACTGTGGATGCGGCAAGCATCAATGCGATTAACTGCGTGAAACTAAGTTTTTTAAGCGATGAAGTTTTGGGTGATTCAGCCATTCAAATCCCTGATGTATGATAGTAGTAGTGGTAACAGTATATAAATGCTGTTGTTTAATTATTTAAGGTAAAAAAAGTGGGGTCTGGAAGTTGTTACGATTTAACTGTCGGCGCAAAAGTGTCGCTTGCTTTCTTTAAGCCAGCGTCAAACGTGAAGCCCATCATGAAGGCTATTGACAGTAATCCAGCGTTTACTCCAAACGAGGCAAACGCTACGGCTGACGTTAAAATCGAGAGCGCGCCGCCCCGAATGAGCGTGTTAAAAGCTTTTTGGGGATTAAATGCTTCACCGTTTGGCCAACTGTTCCAGATGTAGAGAACCATTCCGACGATTGCTGCGATTGCATAAACTATTGCTGTAAAATCCATTTGGTTGCTTCCTTTAGTTTTAAACTGTCTATATTTGACTGTTACTACTATCAGGAAGCCGCAATTTAAACACCGTTGTTTAATAATTAAAAAATGTTTAGCTGTTAAAACAATAAAATCGCAGCGCCTAAAACGGCGAGGATTAAGCCGAATATCCACCACCAAGTGTACGTGCCAAGAATCAGTGGCAGTTTGCCATAGTTGTCCCAATCATCAATCATGTGCCACGGGTTTCCTTTGCCGCTGTCGTAGAAATGCAGGGCGACTTCGTATCCGAGGAACACGGTGATTCCGAACAGGCTGCTTTTAACGTGGAAGTCAAGCCACCGCTTCAGCCACCAAACCACGTCGAGTTCAAGTGGAAAGAATATGGCGCTCCACAATGCAAGCATTAAGCTGCCCGACAACGCGTAAACAATCAACGACGTGACAGCCACAAGCAAGCCGAGCCAAGCGTGGTAAACTTTGAAGTGCCTGCCAGGCAACAATTCGCCTGCCTCATAAAATAGGCGGTTCTCAACGTAGCCGTATGCGCCGCCAAAGTTGAGGCAGATGAACAGTGCAAGTTGATGGATGAATGGCTGGATGGTTGCTTCGATCATTTAAGATTTGCACCCTTATGATGTATACAACCCGTTATGTTATTATCTAAAGCAAAGCACTTTGCGCATTCGTTGTCACATCGATTTATGTCACAATTATTTTTCTGTTGACAGCTATGACACATGCAAATATTCTCAGTAGATGGTTCACTAATTATTCTATCTATAGATTCAAAATTAGAGGATTGTTTCCTCACAATCTGCACTATCATGAAAGCGGCGTACGCAATCGCCATGCCAATGAACCCGTAGTAGCCATGGTGCAAAAATGGCGCTCCCATAACTGAGCTAAATATTGGCGATCCATTGTCGAGGCACTGCTCGAAAAAAGCTAATAGGACTACAGCGTAGCTAAACCAGAATGCGCCGTGAAGTGCAAACTTTAAAGATTTAAGAAGATTCAATTTCATACTTATCGCCTATTTAATAGATAAGAAACTGTATCACCCACTATTTTTTCAAGTTGATACTCAGGTAGTCCATTATCGTAAGAAGTGGAAACAATAACTAAGTCGTCATCTTTCAATGCTTGCTTGACAGCTTCATCTTTTGCTCTGCCCCGCAACACTTTAACTTTCCTGATTACTATGTCCATTTAAATCAACGGTTACTACTACTATCAATAATCTTATAAACTTATCGCTGGCGCCCGCTTGACCTTTAAACTGCACCGTGAAGAGTCCGCGTCGCCAACGCTGTGCCAACAGGGTCAAGCAAGCGCACACAATTGTCCCATTGAGCGTAGCAGATTGTGTTTGCTGATTGTTGCCGCTACTTTGATTGCTACTGTTGTGGATTTCCTATTATGACTCGTCACGTAAAGGTTCGTGCATAGCATATCTTAGTAAATGCGATATCTTCGCTTAAGGGCTAAAAGGTATATTTTATTTAATAGAAAAAGTAATAGTAATGCGTGTGTGAGCCACCCTTTTGGGCTTAAGCGAAGACTTTCTTTACGTTTGTAAAGGTTTTCTTATTAGGCTTTACAAATGTAAACTTTATCTTTACACAGTGCAAAGCAGATTATGTTTAGGTATGCTTGGCGTATGCTTCAATATGCCTATAATATGTTTTGATATGCTTGTGGTATGTATGGAGTTTATGCGCTGCTTATTAGAAGGTCGTACGTGTCATCGTCGTAATGATGTTTAATTATAAATCGTTTGCGGTCAACGTGGCAATATCTTGCCAGTGCGAAGGTAACGTAGAATGGTTCGTCGGCGTCGAATATTCCGAGTTGCCTGATTAGTGCCGTGTTAATGTATGATGGATTGATATACAATGGTTTTACCATGTTACTACTACTATTATCTACAATATAAATGTGTTGTTCGCGTGCACCCGCGTGTCCCTTCGCTGAGCCTGTAGTGTGTCATCGTGTTTCTTGCTGGCTCAGCGTTGGACATTGCTGTGCCCTATTTGGTTTAATCGTTTGCGCCCGCTTGCACTTTGTTGATGCTTTGAAGCTGTTGCAGTCTGCATCTTGCTGTGCCTTCAAGCGCCTGATTAACGTTTTAATAGTTTAAGAAAAGTGCGTTTTAAACTGGGTTTATCATAATAGCCGTGAACCCAATCGTCTGCAATTTGATCTGTTAATTCGTCTATTTCGTTGCGTAAAGCATATTTTGGTTTCAAATCGGATTCGTCGATATACTTTTGTTTTATTATATGTTGGTCTTCAATTATTTTATTGTCTTGTTGAATTTTTATTGTTACTTTTATGTCGCCCATTTTTATTTGTCTCCATTATTGTGGTTGGCACAGCGTTGACCTCGCTTGGCTCTTTGGTTTTAGCTTGATCATTAAGAGTCTGTGGGTCATTGGGGTGCTTGTTTGTTTGAATCTTCAGGTTGGTGTACCGTCAAGATTCTTGCCTGTCACTTGCTGCGCCTTGTTTGATTACTTCTCGTTTTGGAATATACTGCACAGATATCATATGTAATCCGCATCTTGGACATTTTTCGATATCGTATGGATTAGGGTATTTGTCTTTGTAAAGTAGTCGGTTATTTGCCCAACCGCAATAAAAGCATTTAGCAATGACGTCGTAAGTTGTTTTTGTTATTTGTTTCTTTCGTTTAAAAGGATTCCATAGTTTCACGGTTTCACCCTTCGTCTGCATTTTCAGTTTGGTTGAAACAAACGCCTTGCTTGTCCTCGGCGTGAGCCACCGTCGAGTCCACGTTGCCCTGTGTAGGCTCAGCGCTGGACACGCGGGGTGCCTGCGTTGCTGATTGTTTAATAACTGATTCTTTGTGGTGTTTCTTGAACCATTTAGTGAAGTTAGGATTAGAAACTATATCTTCAATTTCTTTAATTGTTGCTTTAAAATGTGTCAATGCGTGTTCTGCTTGTTCTTCCCAATCTTCGTCGGACATTGGCGTTGGAATACAACCCGCTACCATTTCATCTTCGCAAGAGCAACCGCCGTATCGAGCGTAATAACAAGTTGAACAATCTATATCTTTTTTGGTCATTATTATTTACCTATTTTGATTGATTTTATCGTCGGCGCAGCATTGTCCTCTATTGAGCCTTCATGGTGTTGTTGGCTCACTGTGGACGACGGTGCGCCTGAGTTAGGTTTAAAGCCGTTGTTTCTTGCAGTCCATCCACTGACAAAACCTAATAGGAAAGTTTGGTTTACTGACTGTCCTAACACGCCTAAATATTCTCGAATTTGCATGTCTGTTGGTATTCCAGATTGTTTAGTTATTATTGTTTTTTTCATTTTATTATTGCCTTGTTGTTTACAGATGGTGCGCCTTGATTGGATATTGTGAAGATTCTTTTTGTGGGTGAATCGTTAATGAAGTTTTGGATGCTTTGCAGTGTCTTGGTGTTTTCGTTTATTGGCACCTGCAGTAAGAAGCCGCCATACTCCGCGAGTACAACGCTTGGCAATT
>JBAZHB010000061.1:0-7984 GCA_041652535.1 Candidatus Babeliales bacterium | reverse complement strand
AATAAATTTTTTAGCATATGCAACAATGTTGATGCTCGGCAAAAAATCATTTTCAGCAGAAGTTCCAGCGATAGAACGGGTTGTTACAATATCGTCATCATCTTGCCCTTTTGTTGCTTCGCTTACGAAAAAGTCCGTATCGGTGTTTTCGGTAAAAATATCTTGTTTGATCTCATAATCAGTGTCTTCAATAATACTTGCTTCGTGCTGAGCACGCATATTGAGGGGTAGGATACAGAAAGCCAGAAGGCAATATGCAAAAAATTTCATAGGTTTCCCTTTCACTTAAAAGCGGTAATCAAGGCCGGTGACAAAGGCGAATGCAACTTGGTGGCCAAGGCTATCGTAGTGCAGATAGCCACGTTCATCGATGCGACGTGTCAGAACGTTTGGTTGCCCATCAAGGTCTTTGTAGAGTCTGCCCGGGAAGAATAAGACAAGTTTGGTACTCCAGTCACAGTGGTTAAGAATTTTATACACCGCGCGAAGATCGAATTCGGTACCAATCATGCGATGAGCGCGCTCGGTTGATTCCCATCCCTGGAATTTCGTTTGGATTCCATTAGGCAAGGTGTTGCGGAAGCGTGCAATTTGGGCCTCAATTGCTGGATCGGGATACTGCCCATATTTATCCCATTTCCTTAATGTTGCTGCTTCCCATAACCAGGTAAGATCAGCAGTAAACGTAAGCGTTTCGCGTTCTTTTTTGTAAGGGTACCAGGTTAATCCAAGTCCTATGTATTGCAGATTGCTCAGATCTTTGACGTCGTTAAATGCATACATGGTTTGATAGGCAATATTGAGCGGGCGAGGAATGACAAGGCGATCGAAAATTAAGTAGTTTTTAACGCCAAGGCCGCGATAACGTGAGCGCATAGGAACAAAGCCGTTAAAATATTTATCGACTTCGTCGTTATACGGATAATTATCGCCCGAAATGTAACCAAGTGCTCCGGCAACTTTGAACGGATGATCTTCAAATTCGTAACAGAGATCAAACATTGCCAAAAATCCCTGATAGGTAAGTTTATAAGAATTGCGAAAACGATTGTTACCAAAGAGGTTTGAATTGAAGGGGTTATAAAGTCTGGTAAAGACGGTAGCATTAGTCCCATTTTCTTTGAGAATAGTTTGATCTTGCTGAGAAAGCTCGCGATTATTCAGATTTTGAACGAGATAATCCAACTGATTTTGCGGTTCAAATAAGTCTTGGTTGCGTGGTACGTCGATGGGATTTGTGGCATTAGCTATACGCCGTGCTGGAGTTGATGGGTGAACGGCCAAACTATCACCGCCACTGGCTTTGGTAAGTACGTGACTAAATTGGGCTTGCACATTACCGTTGCTGTCTAGACCAAATTTTTCGATATTGCGATCGATGGCATGCACGCGTTGCCGTCCGGTTTGTCCGGCAACTTCAAGGTTGGCGCTCCAGCCTTTATGATGCCAGTCTGCCATGACGCCAAGGGTAAAGAGCTTTGAACTTGAATCAGCAGACATTTCAATTTTTTGTTCAGGAGCATCGACATAAACAACATATTGTTCAAGAAGAAGGTTGCCAAAGTCATCATAGTGACGATTGAAATTAAGTTTCTGAACCCAGGTGTTGCGGTTTTTTCCGCTGCCGCGTTCAGGCGGGCCATAAAGACGTGATTGTCGGTCAGGTTTAAGGTTGTCAGCAAGCGAAGAACTTGTTTCTTTCCATAAATTGTAATAAAGATCGAGACTCAAATCCTTGGTGCTGCTCATATGAAAAAGAATTCCTGGTGGCATAAAAGGGAAACGGGTAAAGCCACCTTCGCCCGCCCATCCAAGATATTCAACGGCCAAGTCATCATGATGGCCTAAAACAACACCACGACCAACAATATAAGGAAAGTAGCCAACTTTAAGAAATGTTGGCAGGTCCTGAAAGCGCTTGTTAAACACATCGAAATTCAGTTTAAACCAGGCTTGCTCAACAAAAATGAGCGGAAGGAGCGGTTTAACTTTGACGTCACGCGCAATAACCATGTTATTAAATTCAGGGTTATCGAGAGGGGGAATTGCAATTTGATCAATCGTAAAAGGTGCATATTGTGATTCATCATTCCAAAAAACATAGTTGGTAGTCGAATGCACGCTTGTGAAGCAGGGGCTTTGTACTTTTTGGTTCCTTGGGTGAGGGCGATATCTAAATTAAGCTTGTGACGAATAAAATTATTTTGATCGTGATAATCACTGCGCAGTGTGTAGACGCTATCATAGATAAATAGATCATCTTTGAGCTCGCCACCAAAATAAAGCGCAATGTCATTAGGGCCTGAAAGTTGTAATTGTGACATTTCCTCAAGGCAAGGTTCAGTTCCTTCGCTTGGTTGCCACCATTTAAATACCCACCATGGTTGCGTAGCAACTCCTTTGTCAATGTGAGGACCCGTTTCATCGGGTGCCAAATCTTCTGTAGATTTGCCGTCGGGAATTTCTTGATCTACTACATCGCATAATTTGCTACCATTGCTTGTTGGCGCAATTTGATCAATTCCTTGATCTTGATCCGGTTCTAGTAGGTCAGGAGGTGTATCACTGTGCGCGATGATGACTTCATTGTTTTTATCAGGCATTGGGGTATCAATAAGTGCTGTTGTAGCGCCTTCATCATCGACCATTAATTTTTCGACATCGATATTAGCATCACTTTCATCACCTTCTTGATATGGCAATGCACCAAAAAGTGTTGAAAGGATACTTAAGGTGCTGAGCACTACAACGTAGAGATTTTTTTTCATGCGACCTCTCCTTCTTTATAATTATATAGGCTCAAAGGCGGGCTCGAGTGGTCCGTGTCCAGGTGCTGCTGGCTTTGATGCAGGCTCTTGAGGTGCGGCTGCTTTTTGTTCTTGAGTTGGTATTTCTTTAAGGCGTTCAGGTTGTTGTTGTGTTGTACGAGTTCCTTCGACTGTTCCTGAAATAAGATATAACGTTGATGCGCTGAATTCTTTATTTTCCAAAACATTGCGACTGTAAAGAGTGATTTTCCAATCATCAAAACGAGTGGCAGGTGTCAAAATGACAAAAGCATCGTGTACAAATCTAAGCGCCTTTTGATACACCGGTGTTGGACATGATAGTACGGTCCATGCTGTTGACCCCATATCGGATGGCAAGAGCCTTAACCCTTGGTGCGGTTGGAATGTTTCTCTTTTCTTTTCGCCTTTAAAAATGACCTTGATATCTATTGGTTGCCCTGCTTGTTCTCCTTGTGTTGCGGTTAACTGCAAACACGTAAATTTTTTGTCGGTTTTGGCAGTAAGAAATTTGGCAAAAAAGTACTCGGTGAGTAGCTTGTTTTGTCCGCGGCCAGAATCTGATATGCGAACGAATTCTTGAGGAGTCTCTTTCGGCTCACTAATATAAATGGCAAGTGGTAGCGTATTAAAGAAGCGATTAACTTCATCAGCAAGCGGGATGTCTTGCGAAGAAAGGTGCGCGAACCGTGTTTGTAGCTCTTTTTTAAGTGTGTGCTCTTGCCAATAATTTGCCGTCTCATGATTGCCTTTAAGATAGAGCATATTGTTAGGATTTGCTTGCATGATACGCATGGCAAGACTGAGTGTTTCCATTGAAAAGGGCGAGCGACTTACCACATCGCCCATTAAAATGATGTAATGATCTGGTGAAGTGACTTTAAATGATGCATCGATAATGCCAAGCTCTTTAAGCTTTACAAGATCGCGTACGAATGAGTGAAAAGCTCCCTGGAGATTGCCGAAAATAACAATTTTTGATTGGAGCGTTGGTGCGATCTTGCATATAAAATTTTCTTTGTGCCCATTGGTCTCGCGTAGCTTACTTACATCATTAAGTTGTTGTTGAAAAAAATCTGGTGTCCAGGCTGGAGGATTGTGTAATCCAAGTTTGATTAAAATCCATAGAAGTTTTGTTGAAATGTTTTTTCGCCAGGTAGGAGTTAGCCTTTGATAATAGTTATTAAATTGCGGTCTTATGGTGTCATCGGTATCAGGTTTAATCGTTTCATCGGTAGCTTTCGCATAAGAAATTGCAATATCGAGGTTTTGGAAGCCATTCTTATATGTAGGTTGTGGTAAAAAAATAAGTATGATGCTTATTACAACACCAATGCTTGTCCAGATAACAAGTCGGAGATGCGTCGATATAAATGATTTCTTCATTACTATCCTTGTCGTATGAAAAGCGTCGGTAACTATATGAGGAGAATATAGGTTGTGCCTAGTACAAGCAAGAAACACATAAGAATAAACAGGACGCTTGAAAGCATTTCGAGCCTGCTGAGTATAGACGCACGTGCATGAGGATGCTCTTCAACAATTGCCATGTAACGTCGAACTGTCAGAATTTGGGTGGTAAAAACAATGAATGAGAATAGAAGAAGAAAAAGGAATATAGTATCAGCAAGCGTTGAGTATCCTACCGTTGGCATCATTTGTTCGATAACAAACCGATACGTGAGAAGTGCGGTGACGGCTGATGCTGTTAGCGTGAACATGCTAAAGGTATTTGCAAGGCCAGTAATAAATGAGAGCAATGAAAGTATTGATGCTGAAAATAATGGAATGAAAATAATAAGTGCTTTGCGCGAGCTGGTTTTAACAAGATTAAGAGCAAAGAGCGCTTTAGGATTCTCAGTTTTTTTTGAGGTATCTTGAGGATCGAATTTTAAGGGTAGATATCCAGAATTTACGTAGGTATCTTTGATGTCCCAGCCTGCAGGAAGAATATTACTTTGGATCTGAAAACCTGATGCATCAACAACATAGGTCATTTCTTTAGGCGTCACAAAGTCGTTTGATATAACGATCGACAATCGGTGATTTTCAAGCGGAAAATGGTGAAATCCAAGATTGGTATTTAATTCAAAAAGCACGTTGTATTTAGCAAAGATCAGTCCGTTTTCTGAAATTTTGATATCCGGCGGACTTTTGCTCAAAATTTTACCGTTATCAATGGAAAATTTTTCAAGTGTATCAAGCGTGATTTCATCACCATTAAATTCAAACCAGATAACCGAATCAATTTTAAAATTATTTTTTTCGATATTGAAAATAGGAACATCGCGTATAAACATACCGACTTTCACGCGGACTGAAAAAGGGCCAAGCTTTTCGAGTTCCTTGGTGGTGAGGGCTTTGAGTTGTGGAATGGTATCAGTAATATTGGGACGATTGGAATTGATACGAAACGCGATAGGAAGATATATGGTAACAAGTAATATCATCAATACTTTAAAATGTACGGTCTGAAAATTGAAAATTTTTTTTAAAAAAATGAGCGGATGTGTTGTGTTCATAAATTACCATCTTTCTTGGTGATCAAGATCCAATCTTTTTCGTGACCGGTATTGAGCCAAACATTAGATGAAAGTGTTCGTGTAGTTGCATCAAATTTAAGTTCAATTCCCTTAAATTTTACGTGTCCTAACTTTTCAATAGTTTGGAGAAGCGCATCGGTTGTCCAGGGCATTTTTGTCGTTTTGGCAAATTCGACGAGCAATGCTGCATTGATATATCCCTCAAATGAATAGGGCGCTGGAGGGCGGTTGGGAGAAAATTTTTCAAGATCTTTGCGATATTCTTCAGCAATGGCAAGCTTGCTGTGTTTAGGGTCGGGAACTACGGATGAAGTAATAATTTCTATGCCGCGAGATTCTTTGATTGTTGCTTGAATAGGGATTAATGATGAAAGTCCAAGTATTACCGTTTTGAAGAGTCCTTTATTAATGATTTGTTGAATAAAGTGATAAGCAGGACGAGCTTGTGCAATACAAAGAATGGCATTAGGAGAACTTATTGATATTTCGTCTACCGCTCGTGCGATATTGAGGGTTTGTTGAGGATAAGAAGTTTGCGCTATAAGTGGCAACTGATAGCGATCAAGAACTCTTTTGAGCGCTTCAAGTACCGCTTCTCCCCAATCACTTGCTTCATAAAAAATAGCGATTTTTTTTCGCTGCAATACGTTGGCCGTATAATTGACAAGTGCGTCGACTTCTTGTTCGTAGCTAGCTCTGAAAAAAATGGCATTTCGCGTTTCTTGATTACGATGAGCTGAAGATCCTTCGATGGGGAAGAGCGCTAATATTTTGTTCTCATGAAGCGATGGTAAAAGTGTTGCGATAGTATCGGTTCCAAAGAGACTAATAAATAGTGGCGATTTACTTGATTTGGTAAGGATACGTACATTTTTATGAACTTCTTCCATGTCGGCATGATCATCGCGTACATTAAGGCGAAAAAGAAAAGGGAATTGGGGATCTTGTCGTATCTTATTGAACATTAAATTCATCCCCTCAAAAATCTGATTTCCCATGACCGAAAGTTCGCCAGAAAGAGGAAGCGTTGAACAGAGTTGAATCTCTTGGCGATTTTCAGTAGCAACTGAAGGAATGGTTTGTGCAGTTTCATGATGCGTTTGTTGCTGGAGCGTAGAAGGCTTGTATCTCCAGAAAATTACGACGCCCATGCTACTTATAATGCCGATAAGACCAACGATAAAAAATATCTTTTTTGTATCCATGAATATCCAACTGTATGCCGTTATATGACTTACCAAAAAACATAACCGTAATCCCTGGTAAGATGACCTTTTGGTGTTTGATAAGTCAACATTTTTAAAAGAGTGTTTTTGGACATGCGCATAGTGCTATTAAGTGATGGAAGAAGGCGAATTTCAGCCAGGAACTGTTGCCATGCTGAAAATAGCAGGTTTTTAGCCATAAAATGCCTCAGGCGCATGCCCTTTGTCGTAAAGATGATATACTTACCTTTCGATGCTTGTAGGCGTATTTCAGCCTGAAATGAATATAAAAAACGAGTGGTGGGGTTTATGGAAAAGGGAATTATTCGCATTCGAGGAGCGCGAGAGCACAATCTTCGCTCAGTTGATATCGATATACCTAAAGAAAAATTGGTCGTTATTACCGGTCCATCTGGATCGGGCAAAAGTTCTTTGGCGCTTGATACCTTATACGCCGAGGGACAGCGTCGTTATGTTGAATCGCTTTCATCATATGCTCGTCAATTTTTAGGTATTTCAAAGCGTCCTGCTGTCGATAAAATTGAAGGGCTTTGCCCGGCTATTGCCATTGATCAAAAAACTGTTGGCTACAATCCACGTTCTACGGTAGGTACAATTACCGAAATTTACGATTATTTACGTGTGCTTTTTGCGCGCGTTGGTATTCCCCATTGTCCATCATGCGACAAGCCAATTCGTGCTGAATCTCCTGAAGGTATTACCAAATCATTATTGCAAAAATTTAACGGCCAAACGGTGGCCATTGCTGCTCCCATTGCCGTTGAAAAAAAAGGTGAATTTAAAAATGAGTTGCGTCGTCTTTTTCAGCGTGGCTTCTACCGATTTATGATCAATAAAGTCGAGCATCGTTTTGACAGCGAAAAAGATATTGATGATCTGAAACTCAATAAAAATTTTAAACATAATATTAGTGTGCTCATTGATCATATTAACCTTTCAGCCGAAGAAATTGTTCGTCTTCAAGAAGCGGTTGAAAAATCGTTTGGGGTTAATGGGGGGATCTGCAGTGTTATTGATGCATCGGGACACGAACAAATGTATTCGTCTCAACGTATTTGTCTTGATTGCGCCTGTTCATTTCCTGAACTTGAGCCTCGTTTTTTTTCATTTAACTCGCCGCTTGGTGCATGCCGAAATTGTCATGGTCTAGGTTTTACCTATGACCCTGGCCAATATACCACGCATAATAATGACACTGATGAAACGCCCGGCCAATCATTTTACTTTCGTCGTAGCCCGCAAGAAACTCCCTGCGATTATTGCGGCGGTATGCGTTTACGTCCTGAGGCACTCGCGGTAAAAATTGATGGCAAAAATATTCATGACTTTTGTTCTATGAGCGTTGATGCGTTAGGTGCTTTTGCCCAAAATATACAGCTTGAAGGCGAAAGTAAGGAAGTTGCTTCTCCGTTGTTACGAGAAATTATTG
>JBAZHB010000060.1:0-7989 GCA_041652535.1 Candidatus Babeliales bacterium | reverse complement strand
CTCAACAACGCGCTTGTACGGGCGCGGATAATTCAAACTAATCCTTTAAAACGTAAAGGTGAAGAAATTGGACATTGAAACTGAATTAAACAAAGAATTGCAAAGGTTACAAACCAAATACTCAAACTGCCAAGAATACGTGTGCGAGTGGCAACCAAGCATCAGACAGGAACAGTTGCCATTTGACAAGCAGGCAGAACTCAACGGTGAAGTCAACAAAGTAGAACACAAATTGATGATTTACTGTTCAGAATACGAGGAAGCCATGCATACGTTGCGTCATGAGTTCTTTGAGGCTATGCTTGACCAGGTAGTTAACCCGTATGTTATTCTCTATAATAACCTGCAACGCGGCTTCGAGAAGGCGTTCATGGAAAACAACTATATCCAAAAAGAATCGCTAATCGAACGCTTCGTCAAAGTAGAGGAAGACAGAGGTGATAAACGATGAAATATGAAATAGCAAGACACCAAATCGAGAACATACTAAAAAACACCCGCGAACAGGAACGCGAAGAACTCATGCTACTCTTCCACGCCCAGCAACCCCGCTTAAAAGACAAGGTGGAAAACGTTGTGATGCTCGAAACAATCGTGAAGCAGTACCTCGATGTCAAGTACACGTTGCGCCCCGCGATGGATGCGGTACAAGAGAAGAACCCAGCCGAAGGACGACGCTACTACTCGTTGATACTTAAAATCGAGGATAGCATCGGCAGAAACTTGGGTAGATTAGGATTGACGCAGCGGCCACAACAGTACATACCCAAAAGTGAAACGCAAAGTTTTGATCCTAAAGCAATGGCGAGTGTACGCGAAAAAACTGGTTTAGAGGATGCATTGAGATGACCTTAAGTAAATATGGTCGCCCAATCGGTGCACCAAGACTACAAGAATACACGGGATTGGTGGATAAATATGGTAGAACCGCTGGCAAAGCAATCTGTGAAGTCTGTGGCAAAGAGTTCATACGTCGATTAAGCAAACTTAGAGAATCAATCCACCACTATTGTTCTCGTGCTTGTAGAAATAAACGAAATTTGACTGGTGAAAAAAATCCAACATGGAAAGGTGGACGATGGCAAACACCACAGGGATATATCATAATTAACTTACCAGATGGACACACACTCGAACACCGTTTAGTTATGGAGTTACACCTTGGACGAAAACTTACAGATGAAGAACTTGTTCATCATAAAAATGGCATTAAAGACGATAATCGCATCGAAAACTTAGAATTAACTACTAAGGCAGAGCATGCGCGCCACCACATGATTCAACGTATGGAGATGCGGTAATGGAGCAATCTTTCTATGTCCTCATTTCTTTCCGTGAACTACGCAAGATAGCAGCGATGTCGCCAAATGAAACTTTAAGATTAGAAGATGGCAGCATCGTGCGGTCAAACAAAGATGGAAGCATCGACATCGAAGGTACCGTTGACGTTGATGAAAGCGATTTCCAACGTGAATCGATGTACAATGAGGGATACGATTAGATGTCATCGCCTGACCAAGGAATCTTGGGCAACCTCGTGTGGGTGTTACCTCGCCCGCGCATGCCATACTACAAAGGCGGTTTTCCACTGCACTTCGAGAAAAGATTGTGGCGGCTGCTTGGCAGACCCGACCCGTCACTTGTAGTGCACCCGTTTGGTGGCATGGCTGAAATAGGAATCCGTTGCGACATCAAGCCTGAAGTTAACCCAGACTTTGTTTGCGACGCCCACCACCTGCCATTTCCAGATAACTCAAAGCAGGTAGTCATTTGCGACCCCCCATACAGCAACGAAGAAAACAAGGAACTCTATGGAAACGATGGCGAACTCCACTTTGGACAGTGGGCAAGCGAGGCGGTGCGGGTATGCAAGCCTAATGGATTCGTTGTGATGTACCATGATAGGTGGTTGCCTAAACCTGCGGGCACCCAGTATTGGATGCGGATAATCGTTATGGTTAGCCAGCATCATCGAGGAAGAGTATGTACGATTTACCAGAAGGATTCTGTCAATGAATAAAAAAACCTATGTTTGCGTTAATTGTGGAAAAACATTTGAACGTTTAGTAAAAAATGCTAAACGAAGCAAGCATAATTACTGTTCATTAAAGTGTTACAATAGTGGTAGGCATGAAGATGCTTTAGTTACATGTATATGTGCTAAATGCGGTAAAACGTTTCAATTAGCGAAATTTCTAACTAAAGATAGCTTTAACCATTATTGTTCATTAGAATGCAATTACAAGAAACTTGAAGGTAAACACCACTCACCTGAAACTATTGAAAAAATACGTGCTATTAAAAGACCTAAAGGTAAACAACATCATAATTGGGGTGGTGGATGTTTTGTCACTTCAGCAGGCTACGTAAAAGTCTGGACAGAAGACGGTTACAGATTTGAACATCATTTAGTGATGGAACAACAAATCAAACGTAGATTAACCGATGATGAAGTTGTACATCATATCAACGGTAATAAATCAGATAATCGCATTGAAAATCTTCAATTAACTACTAAGTCAGAACATAGTCATCTTCATAATGTCAAACAAAATCTAAGGGCTAATTCGTTTGGATATACAAATAGTGAATGCCCTAATTGTAAAAAGATTTTCCAACATCATTCCTATATTCAAATCAAATATTGCAGTTATGATTGCTATTTTGAATATATGTCTAAAAATAACTTGTGGAAACAAACAATAAGGATGAATGAACGTCATGAAACACAATGATATAGCAAAGTTTTATCCTATCGGTGAAATCCGTAAAATGAACGCCGAAGGCACATTAAGCAAATACGATTTAATCGATTTATCAGCATACAACCCGTCATTATTCTGTTACGTACACTTGAAACTTCCATTCAAAAAGTTCTCACCGACCCAGGAATATATTTTAGACACTTTTTTCACGCCAGAGAAGCATTACCGTGAATTATTGCTTGCGTGTGGACGTAAGGGGTTTAAGTCATTGGCAAGTGCTTGTATCTTGCTGTTTGAAGTCTACAAAACGCTTGTATTGATTAAAGACCCTCAAGAATACTATGGTCTACCAGGTAAAAAGAACATTATGTATCAATTACTCGCAGCTAATCGGGAACAATCCGTAACGATAAATTTCGATTATATTCGCTCATTAGCGTCAACAAGCCCATTTTTGAACGACAAAATCAAAAACACGACCAATGAGAGCTTAGAATTTCAGAAGCATTTGGTAATTCAGGTATACAATTCATCTGCTCGTAGTAGTCGAGGACAATCAAGCGCCGTGGTAATATTCGATGAAATCGCGTGGTGGATTGACACAAAAAGCGGAAACTTGAGCGGCGAAGAAATATATTACGCAGTCATGCCGAACCTCAAGATACTAAAACATGAAGGCAAATCAGCTGACAGTAAATCAATCTTGATTAGTTCACCCAGCGGACGATCAGGCATCTTCTACGATTTGTTCCGAAGCGGCAACCATGAAATCACGATGGAAAAAACCCAGGAAGCGGGTAGTGAACCTTGGCGTTGTTGCTTCCAGTTGCCGACTTGGGCGCTTAACCCCAAAAACGCTTTTGACTGCAAAACCTGCGACCACCCAGATACGCCACTATGCAACTCGTGCAACAGCAACGACTTGCGGATTGACTGGAAGAAAAACCCAGAGCGCTTCGACCAAGAATACGGCGCAATGTTTGTGGATGCTATCAGCCCCGCTTTGTCGCGGGATAAGATAGAGTTGTGCGTCGTCAACGAAATGGGACTTGACCCATTAGGTAAAGACAAAGATACTCCACGGGCGCTCTCGCTTGACCCATCGTTAACGGGAGATGCCTATGGTTTAGTTATGGGGCACCTAACAGATGACAACATGCTTGTGGTTGATTTGCTTAAAGAGTGGCAAGCCTACGACCACGATCACCCCATCGATTTGAAGCTTGTGCAGCGGTACATCGAAGACCTCAACAGCAACTATTACATCACCCACAACATCTTTGATCAGTACCAAAGTGCCTCGACGGTGCAGTCGCTGCAAGATAAGGGAATAAGCGCTTACCTCATCACTGACACACAGAAACTTAACACTGAAGCCTACGAACGATTAATAGCGAGAATCAACACCGAGCCTTGCCATCTGCAGATTCCGCGTCATAGCCCATTCACTAAGAAGCTGCTTAACGAAATGTACTTTTTGCAGCGCAAAGTCGCGGGTAAAACAGTGAGATACGAGGCATCAATCAACTCAAGCGACAACTTAACTGACGCCCTCGCAAGACTCACCTACATCCTCGAACGGGAAGGCAACCGAAAGTTTGTGGTGGAACGTCTATGATAAAATGTGAAAACTGCGTTAAACCATACAGCAAAACCAACTGCCGCACCTGTAAATCAAACCCCATCAAGTACCTGTTATCTATCACGGTGGCGTGCACCGACTGCCCATGCTGGAAAAACCATGTGTACCTTGATTGCAAGCCTGTACCAGGTGAGTGCGCACGGGCGGACACGGTTGTGGAGATGCTTCGTATACTGGGAGTGCTTAAGCCATGACTGACTGCATCATTTGCCCAAGAATGCTAAATCAAGCCAAGACGCCCGAAGGCAAAAAGTTCTGTGTCTACTGTCTATTCCGCAAGGAAACTTTGCGGCGCAACGACGATGCGCGCACAGGTGCACTAAGCGATAAAGTGGACAACTACATCTTTGAAGACGACTTCCGCATGGGACTATGGACTCGCCTGCAGATGTGGAGCGCCAAGTCATTTAGTTGTGGATGCGGCTGCAAGGAGTTCACTGTGGACATCGAGACGCGGGAAATCAAACAGGAAGGCATCTTTAAACCCACCCCGATTCGGCGAGTGGTGTTTGTCTGCAAAAGCTGCGGCGTCAAAAGCTACCCCGACGACACAATGCGTACCCACGGTGTACAACAGAAGGGATTAAAATGACAGAGGTAATGAAGCGGTGCCCCATGTGCACAGTTATGATGCATGCCGAACGTTCCAAGTTTAAGTGGCGGTGGTTTTGGCAACGCAGGTGGACAAGAGTTGAACGCACCATCTACAGATGCCCAATGTGTCGCAGAGAGGAAGAAACGATAGTTAGGAGTTGGAGTGAATGATAGAGAATCCAATGTTAATGGTAACTTGCTTTAAACCACTATTTAGTAGCGCAGACCAAAATTGGCGTACACCAAGCGGCATCTACAGATTACTCGATGACGAATTCCATTTCGACTTTGACCCATGCCCATCTAATCCACAATTTAACGGTTTAGAAGTGGATTGGCAAACAAGCAACTTCATTAATCCACCGTATAAAGACGTGGCTAAGTGGATTGCTAAAGGCTATGCTGAGTCATTGAAGGGGAAACTTTGTGTTTTCTTAGTTGCTTCAAGAACTGGAACACGTTGGTTCCAAGATGTTTGCTTACCTCACGCCAAAGAAATACGCTTCATAAAGGGTAGACTACGATTTGGTAATGCACAGAATTCAGCGCCATTCGATAGTGTAGTTATAGTATTTGATGGAAGAACACCACGATGATAGAAAGTATCCTCCGTAACATCCGCAACTGGCTTGAGCAGCAAAAGAAATGGTACACCCTCTCCTATCATGGACTCAAGATAAAATACGATTTCAACCCTCGAACAGGAACATGCAGCGTATGTGGACGCAAGGGACTCACCAACATCCACCACACCTGCTACAACTTTACCTATACAGAGATTCGGCATAATGATTCACTTGCTCTACTCTTCGTATTCGAGGTTTGCTTTACACACCATGAACAAGCAAATAGTATGCGTAAGTTACTGTTTGAAGACCCCAACATGGAACTTAAAACAGACAACAAGAAACTGCAGGTTATATTCGATAACCACAAGCGACTGCTAAAAGCCCGTGACAAATTCAATGAAAATAGGGCTAAAAACCTGTTGAAAAAGTGGAATTATCCCAGAAATGAGGCTTAAACATGTTTAAAATGCACAAAAAACCTGAAAATGACATCAAAAAGCCCCAATTACCTGCAAATATGGTCAATAAGGCTACAGACAAAGAAATGATTCAATTCTTGCTCTCGCGCACCGAGAAACAGGATGAAAAGTTAGATGACATCTCCGAGCGATTAGCCAAGTTGCAGCAGCAGTTAGCTGACGAGTTAGCCCACAGCGCCAAAGTCGAAGCCAAATCAATAGCATCACAGCGGGTGCACAATGACAATCGCAAGTGGATAGTGGGGATAACAGTTAGCGTAGTTTTCTCGGTGATTAGTGTTGCATTCACAATTTGGAGTTTAACACATTGATAAGCAATCCATTAAAACAGATACAGAATGCGTTGAAGTCAACGAAATCAGATGATAACCGACAGAAAGACTACTTGATAATGCTTGAAAAAGCCTGCCACGTCAATAAACCCATCTTTATCGATAGAAACTTGGAGAAATGGCAAGAAGTCAAAAAACAAACTGGCACAGAAGTGTGGGCAGTAAACGATTGTAACATGGTAATTGCCCCCCAGGTCACAGAAGCCAACATCATCGGGCGCTACCGCATCGACTTCAGCAACAGCGTAGATGTCGCCGAGATGTGGTTTGACATCGACGCCAACAAAGATATACACTCTAAAGAAGACATAAAAGCGCAGTGGAAGTATCTCTCTAAAGCAGGCTCCAAGTTAGTTGGTGCCCTCAATTCATTCGGGATAAGCAGTGAGTATATCTTGGTCAAATCCAGTGGCAGAGGTTTACAGTTCAGCGTGTTTTGCGTGGGCTTCCGAGATGAAGCGCAGTACACCAATGCGATGCTCTACATCCAGAAGCAGTCGGGTTTATCACTCAACGTGAAACAGTCCGAAAGCAAGGGTGTAGTATGGGGATTCGATAGCGTTGCCATAGCATCGTCTCGAAGAAAGATACGGGAACTCGGTGGACAAAACGATAAACTTTCAGGCATCATCCACTACGTCAGCGTCATCGATAGCATGGATTGCAAAACCTATCCCTTCGTAACTAAAGCCAAAGATGTAGTGTACCCGTCCGAGATTAAACTATTCCAAATCACTAAAGATTTCGTAAACAAAATGCACGAGTACGAAACGGCGTCGGACACCAAAGACACCGTACAAGACACAGGCACCGTCGTGTATGAACGCGACGGCGAAGTCGAGCAATTCTACACGGTTTGTCCACTACTTGCCAAAATCAAAGCAGACGCCGAATCAGGTGTGCACATCAAGAACCCCGAACGTATCTTCCTATCCCAAACATTCACCTTTTTTGGCGAGCGCGGGGAAGACGAGATACACCGCATACTCAGCCACGACAGCGACTATAGCGAAGGCTACACGCAGAACCAAATAAATAACGTCAAGAAAAACAACCGCAAACCAATCACCTGCAAGTGGGCGCAAGAAAAGGGACTGTGCCCCGCCGAGTGCAAGGGGCTACCGTGCAAAACGCCCGTGGCGATGGTGTGGAAGCCCCCAGTCCTCGATGAACTGCGAGTAGACATTGCCAACCACGTTAAACTCTACAAGGAAGACACCTACGTCATCGACTTCTTGCTTGCCAGCGCCATCGAACGCTACTACTGGCCAGAAGGAGATGCCCTATGGGTTTATTTAGTGGCTTCGTCTGGCAGCGGCAAAACCGAGTTGATGCGGCTACTCAACGACTGGAAACTCACCTACACCGTGGACGAGTTAACCAAGGCATCCATGATAAGCGGCTACAAACCAGAGGAAGGCGTACATGGAATCTTGGGAAGTTTCGACGGCAAATCCGTTTACGTCAAAGACATGTCCCAGACACTCACGGCAAATAAAGATGAACGCAACGCAATCTTTGGCACCCTCCGAAACGTGTATGACGGCTACGTCGAGAAAGGCTTTGGCAACATGAAAGAGAAGATGCGGGTTGAAAGCAAGTTTGGCTTATTCATCGGGATGACCCCAATCATCGACGCCTACTATACATTGTCGAATCAACTGGGCG
>JBAZHB010000059.1:5427-8063 GCA_041652535.1 Candidatus Babeliales bacterium | reverse complement strand
TGGCGTTTGTTTCGACATCGCTTATCACTTTTTCACTCTCTAATCCTTATATTGCGTTTGACGTTGTTACTACTTTTACTACTACTAATAGTATTAGCGCGTCAATATAAAGGTTATTGCGGGTTATCGCAAAGTTTATTAGACGGCTACTACTATCACTATGATGCAAGGGAAGATGCCATAGAAGCACCAACAGGTTCGCCAGTTTTCCCATCACGGTTCGCCGTGGCAAAAAGCTGGCAAATTGTGTCCGAAGAGTTTCACTCGGCAGGCGAAGTCGCATACTGAAACTGCGATGTCTTATCCGTATACGTGGACAAAACGATGCCGTCCATCGCAAGGTGGGCTTCGGACTCTATCATATTGCATTGGACGACTATGAGGATGAAAGTGTCCCCGCATCTAATTTTGAGCCGATAAGTTTTAAATCACTCGTAGAGCGGGCAGTTTTTGACGCGCAGGTTCTTGCACGTTACCTGACCTTTTTCGTTTAGTTCCTGTCTGCAACGCGCGGAGAAACTGCATCGGTTAGGCTTGTATTTTACTTGCTTTCGGGGTGGCATTTGAGTATCACAAGAATGGTCATCCAAAAATTGAGTTCCTTGCGTTTGGTGGTTAGCTTATAACCATTGATTGTCCAACCCCTTTCTTTGATGATGGAGTCAAGATGTCCAATACTGTTTTTAAGGTTGGCAACTCGGCGCTCGATGTATTTGGACAGTAACTCTATGTCTTCGGCTGACATTTCGGTGAATTTGATTTCACCATCAGCGCGATTAAGAATTATCTTCATTAAACGTCACCATTCTCTTTGATTTTGAGGTCTTCGTAATCTTCGGCTTCCACATCAACAAGTATTGAAAACAAGTCGATGAAGTAATATACGTCGTTGTAGGTGTTGTTCCATTTTCTTCGTTTGAATTCTTTGCGTATTCGCGACAGGAAACCGTCTGCCTTTTCAAGGCTTTCGTAAGATAAGTCAGTTAAAAAGTAAGATTTCATTATTGCACTTAACAGGGGCGCGGTTTTATTGTTGAGGCAATCTCGCAGAATCTTTGTGAAAAAGTAGTTGAGGCAGCCTGTTCGCTTGTGCGCGTCCACTTCGCCGAGCGCGTTGAACAGTTCGTTCTTGACTGATTCCAAGGTGTACAGGTCGGGTCTTGTAGATAGGTAGGTTGCGTGGATGTAAATCTCGTTAAACATCGGGCGCAGTTCAGGTTTAATGTAGGGCAATCTAAAGCACCTTTATTTTTACGTTGTCTGAATTGAATAGGAAGTCGTAGATTATGCGTTTGGTTTCACAGAATGTGTATTCATCAATACCGCATTTACCATCCATTAATTCTTGCGCTATTGATGATATTAAATCATGTTCACGCTTTAAATCCACTGATACTTGGGGATGCTCAACTTTATCGCATATTTTATTGAGTTTGCAGTTTAGGCATTCAATATCCACTATTTACTCACCTTCTTGCCGCACACTGGGCACAGGATTGTTACGCCCATTCGCAGGCGCTTGAGCATGGATTCTGTTGGGTCAAAATCGGTGTTGCAGTGGGGGCAGGTCATGTGGATTCCTCGTGGATGCATTTATCTTCAATATTTGTGCATTCATCAATGTAACGAATAATTGAGATGTCTGTTAGCATCTCTTCAATCAAAGTTTTACGTCTAAGTTCGCATGGGTGTTCGACGTTTAAACATTCTTTCATGGTTTCACAATCCACCAATCTTGTTTGTCAGTCATGGGGTGCAAGCGGTGTTTCTCGGCGAACTCGCCAACCGCTTTCATGACGCCGTAAAAATTGATGTCGTGACCGCCAAGTACGCCACCGCTTTCCACTAATGGGTAAAACGCTTCGAGTTCTTGGGATACGTTTTCGTAAGTGTGGTCGCCGTCAATATACACAAAATCGAGTATGTTGGGCGGCATTGTTTTTGCGGCGTCAACGGATTTTTCAAGCTTGAATATTATCGTTGTGTCTTTAATGTATGGTTCAAGCCTGTTTAATGCGGTTTTATAATGTGGCGACGGGTCAACAACTTCGATGTTTCGCTTGTCACCATCAATGTACGGCGTGTATGGGTCAATAAGATACAGGGTGTTTATCGGAAGATTTTTCAAAATGTTTTCAGCGTTTTCACCTTTCCACACGCCGATTTCAGCGCCGAATAATCCGTTGTTGTCGCAAAGTTTAACGAAGTTTAATCTTTCAGCTATGAATTTAATCATCGGGCGAGTCATTGTTTTACATCCTCTTTTGTGGTGAAAACGGTTAGTTTGAGTGGTGTTCCATTAATAGTTGACCACGCGGTTTTGGCTTTGAACTCGTTATTGATTGAATCCACAACCTGTGGATCGTCGGCGCATTCGTATAGGGAAAAGTAGTTTTCAGGTTCTTTGCCAATTAATTCAATAATTATATCATTTAGGATGGCTTCTATTTCTTCGACTTCGGTTATGCGATTATCCTTATCTTCACATAGTAGCGCGCAGGTTTCGTCAGGGATGGCGAGGATAAAGTATCTCATTGTTTCCCACCGAGTTTCTCGATTACTTTGCGCTTGATTTCGGCGTCGTCGAGAGCTATTTGAAGCAACAGTGTGGCAACTTCCTGCTGGGGCTTGCCCAT
>JBAZHB010000059.1:0-5417 GCA_041652535.1 Candidatus Babeliales bacterium | reverse complement strand
CAAAGAGTTTGACGCGGTGAGCCACGCATTCTTCGGCTACGATGTGCTTGTATTTGGCTTCGGTTTTCTTGTTCATCATTGTGGGTTAACTCCTTTTTGGAATAGGCATCGCGATTTGAAGTTGGGATGACAATTATAACATTTGAAACGACTTGGTGGAATCATGTTTGCAGGATCACGGAACTGTTCGAACACTCGGCGGATTTCGTCCTCGATTGTGCGTTCGTCATAATCTACTATTTGCTTTGTGCCCAGCGGTTCACCCTTGCGGTTGACGTAAACTATCTCGGCTTTGCGGATGCTGTATCCGCCCATTTTCAGGATTGGCTCAAGCATCCACATGTAAACTTTAAGCTGGAAAATGGCTGTGGACAGTTTGTACCAGTCGATGATTTTCTGCCCCGTGGATTTGTATTCGACTATAACGACGGTTTTGTCGGGGAACACGCGGAAGTCGTCGCATCCGTGCGATGTTATTTTGCCGACTACTTTGTTGTTTTCGAGCCATTCGCGCACGAAAACTTTGTTGTGCGTGCCTGAAATGCCTGTTGAGCCTTTGCCAGTGTCTTCTTCTATCATGTATTGTTTGAGGTGGTTTTCAAGTTCGATTTCAAGTTGTGACGGTGGGCGCGCGGCTGTTATGGCGTTGTGAAGTTTGGTGCCGTCTTCTGTTAGTTGGTTTGGTGGTGACTCTATGCCCTGCGCTTGCAGCCACGCTTTCATGGCGCAGTAATAGTATGACGCCAGCGTTGACACTCGGATGGTCTTGATTTCATCGTCGCTTGAGCTGCGGAATAGTTTCATTTCGTTTCGGATGGGCATGTCACTGTCACCTGTCTTGCCCTTATTCGGGCGCTGGCAATACGCGGAACAAATACACGCTTTGCTTTGGGTTTTTGATTTTTTTCTGCTTGCCGTAGGCGCAAATCATGAATGTTTTGCCTGTTAAGTCGCCGTTTTCCTCTGCGTACTTCTTTAGTTCGTCCTGTAGGACAAAATAGTCCATCCATATACTGTATTTACCTGCGGGTGTTGCGGGGTCACTACTCATGAGGACTTCTGCGTCAAATACAGATTTGAATGAGCCGTCATCTCTTTGTAAAGGTGTTTCATGTATGTTATTGATTGCTTTGACTATGATAATTGCGGGGCTGTCTGGATTTCCTGTGAGTGCGAAGTCTTTCAGTTTCATTGCGGGTAGCTTCTCGAATACTTTGCCTTCGCCTTGTTTTGGTGCGTTAGTGCGAGCTACATCTTGTGCTCGTGATAGCCAGTCGGCATTGTATGCGTTTTTGGCGGCTTCTTTGGCTTTAGCGAGAACGTTTTCTATTGGCATTATTTTTTCACCTCGATTGGAGTTGGTTTAGTTGGATTTTGAAGTTCCGCAATTGTAGTCTGCAACGCTTGGTTTTCATCGACGAGTGTTTTGATGACTGCGTTTAGCTGCGTCATGAAATCGTTTAGGCGCAGGTTTAGCAGTCCAAGTTGCTGTTGCACTTGGCTGGGTTGCGGAACTTGTTTTTCTGTGGATTTGTTTGTGTTTTTCATTTTGGTTTTCCTGTCACTAAATGACTATGATTAATGTGCCCAGCAATAGCAGGATGCCGCCGAATATCCACCACCAGTCGTAGATGCCGTACACGAGCGGGCGCTTGGTGTAGTTGTCCCAGTCGCTTTGAATGTGCCACGGGTTCGGTTCGTTGTAGAATACTGTGGCTCTGTCGTAGTCGCGGGCGTAGTCGTAGAATCGGATTATCCACCACGTTACATCAAGCGCCCACGGCGTCCAAAGGATGAGGAATATGAACTTTAGAATAGCGTCGATTTGGAATACGTCTGTGGCTTCGCATCCGAGCAGTGCGATTATGAATGTGAGGTAGAATAGGAATAGGTGGTATTGCTTGAAGTGGTTGAGTATCCACCATTCGCCTTGTTCCCTGAACAGGCGGTTTTCAGCTATGCCCCACGCGATTGCGAAAGTTAAAGCTATGATAAAGTATATCATTTCATCAGCAACCTCAAAGTTTCTTGTTGAGTCCAGATTGCGGGCAACGGGCTTGTTTTGGTTACGAGGTTATAAGATGCGAGCACTCGTTGAGATGCGCTTGTCCAGTTGTAGGTTACGTCTGCCACCCTGTAATCAACTGTAGCGAGCGTCACCACGTTGGATGGATAAAGTTGCGTGCTCCAAGTTGTGCCGTAGGTGTCTGTTCCGTAGAGTTTGGTAACTTTAAGCGTGGGGATTGGTTCATGCAAGTTGTTTAGTACGCGGGCGGCTTCGGCTTGGGCTTGTTCGAAACTTGTGATTTGGCTATCGTTGTGCTTGAATGGGTGAACTCCGTAGCTTGCTATGCTTGCAAGGTCAACTGCGGGCGGGTTAAGTGTGTGGAACTGTGTGATCTTTTGTCCGCCTACGAATTGTACGCCGTCAATGTAGCAACCAAGTTCGTCGCCTGATGAAATGCCGTATTGAGGCGCATCTTCGTAAAGCGCAAAGGTAATGTCCAGTTTTTCTACGTGTTCCCAGTCAAAGGTAGTACCTGTTGAATAGTTCCATTGGTTGTCTGTTTCTGACGTATAAATTGGGGTTCCTGCGCCCATCGGTATGTTGAAGTCTTTATCCTCAAATGTTGGGTAACCGCGTTCGATTAATCCGAAAAGTTCGCGGCTGTGCACCGCTTTATACATTATTACATTGGATGCTGAATCGGTTAAGTAGAATCGCATTCTGTAATACGCGCTCATTTCGTTCGATTCCTTGTACCAAAAACCTCGTATGTTAGCAACAAACGCGGTTACGCGGTTTAATGCATCGATTGAACCTACGTTTGGAATTTGGGTTATATCAAGTGTTACTGTGAAAGTGGCATTGGTTGATCCAGTTGTGTGCACTTTTATGCATTTTGTGTTGATTCGGTAGATTTTGTTGTCAAAAACAGTGTTGTCTTCGTCGCTGATTGTTGGTGTCGTGCCCGTTCGTATGGCGCTCCAAATCGCGGGGACGTATTTAATGTAGCCGTATTCTGTCCATCTATCAGCGTCGCTTGGGATTCCGCTGTCCACTCCACCATCCACGAATATAATGTTGCCGATGTCGTTTAGGCTTCCGCCGACCCACACTGGTTCGCCGATGAATGGGTTAGTTAGTGTGGCAATTGATGCTTTGCTGTAGGGATACAGTCTTACTTTCGTTGACGACATATCTGAGGGCATGTAGTAATAGCCGTCGTATCCAATATGCTCGGCTATTAAGCGCACGGCTTCGAATAATGTTTGGTTGTTAAAGTTTCCTGTTCCGTCGATTACCGCGTCGATGCCTAAAGCGTTTACAGCGGCTTCTACTTCGAAGTCTGTGCCGTATTCAAATCCTGTTACGCATCGCACGCCGTCTTTACTGTCTGGATTTGCAAGGATGTCGTCTAACATGTCGCGGAATGTGATGCCGTAATCTGGCAAAAGTGCGCTGTTGACTGCGTAGTAGTCGTAGGTTACGTGGTCTTGTGATAATCTTGCGCTGAAATGCAGACCGTCAAGACTCATTGCTATGCGTTCGACGCTTCCAGTACCCGTAAACGTTTTATAGTTTGGAACATCCACGTATCCGAAAAACAGGTCTTGCCATGATGCCGCGGGCTTAGCGCGGATTCTGATTAGGCGGTATGGGTTTGATAGGTAATCGTCAAAGTTGCTTCGTTCGCTTTCAAGGTTTATGACGGCTGTTGGAACTCGTTGTATGCCTGTTTCGTGTACTTTAAAAGCGGTTGCGTAGTCGGTTAAATCAACCCATTCTTCTTCTGTTGCATCGTAGTAGTGGATTGAAACATCAGTCAATTCTTTGCACCCCGCAGTGTTGCGATTTCGGATTCAAGTGATTCCATTTTTTGTTTTAACTGTTCCAATTCCACATCGAGTTCAAGCGCCAAGTAACCTGTCGCCTGCACTAATTTGTCAATATTAACCGTGTATTTTTCACGCCACGCATCAAAATGTTCAGGGCAGGGATGCACAACGCTTTTGCCACAAGTGCAGATAATGTTGGCTTCATTGGCAAGGTCATATTCAACATGATATTTTGTTTTAGTTACTTGATGAGTGATAAATTCCTCGGCGCTTAACTTGTCGCTGAATGGATGCATCCACTCTTGTCCTGATTTGCTTCGTTCGCAACCAAACACATCATTGTTTTTACCAACAAACCA
The DNA here is from genome assembly GCA_041652535.1 of Candidatus Babeliales bacterium. Lineage (GTDB taxonomy): Bacteria > Babelota > Babeliae > Babelales > RVW-14 > UASB124. The sequence goes on along the minus strand of JBAZHB010000059.1, from coordinate 1,218 downwards.
GTTAGAGTAAACATGATACCAATAGTAACTTGAGTTTCCACAATCATAAGTATTTGCGGTGATTGGTGTGATGTTGCCGCTCATGACAAGGTAGCTTAAAAGCGAAGTCGAGCCAGTAACAGTTAACCCACCACCTACACCAAGAGCACCAGTCGTAGACAACGACGTAAACGTCGGATTAGCCGAAATAAGCAAGTGACCCGAAGATACTGAAAGTGGAGAATCAACAGTTGACACCGCACCCGCCGTCCACTGAGATGTTGGTACATCAGCCCAGTGATGCCCGTCAAGCATATCGGCGTTTAAATTGGTGCACATGGTAGTGGACGTAACGTAGAGGGGTTTCGTGCCTGTGGAAACTAAAGAAACATAGGAGTTAGCATACATTAAACTCCAATATTTAGTTGAGTTGCCAACCTGTCCGCCGCCTGCGCTTTCAGGCAAAACGTGGTAGCCGCCTCGCACAACGAGGTCGCCGCCGTAAGTTTGCACTGCGCCGCCGTAAGAGCCTGGATTCTGTCCGATAAGCACTAAAGGATGCGTTAAAGCTTCCAAAACACACCCTGAACCTGGCGCGGACGTAGTGTAATAAAGCTTAATCCTTTCAGTTGTCGTATCGCCAATCAATTTAATCATGGGATTGCCTGTCGTTACGATTTCTGCGTAATTGCACCTCATTGTATAGTCGATATAAAGTGAGTCGTTTGTCCTCAAAACGTTAGCAGAGTCACGCAGTAAATTACAGTCAGCACCAACAGTTAACCCGCTTGACGCCGTTAAAGTTCCATCAACAATCAAGGCATCCCCAGTCCTCAATACATTAGCAGCGTTGCGGTAAAGATTGCAGTCAGCGCCAATATCTAATCCGTGTGCTCCATTTGTGATTCCAGCGTAGCCCGTAACTGCCAAGTTTCCACCAACGTTGGCATCCTGCTCCATTATTAAAGTGTGGTCGATTCTAAGTTCATTTGAGTTAGTTTTGAGATAAATGTTAGCTGTGTTGACGCCGTCATAAAATTGGAGTGTAGCATTATTAACTGCGTTAGTATTGTAGAGTTTCAACACTGGATTAGCTTTCTGGATGGTTATGTTGTTGGTGACTGTGCCGCCGTCCCATCCTGATGGTATTTCACTCCAATGGTGACCATCAAGCAAATCAGCATTCAAATTAGTGCACACAGTAGTGGACGTGACATCAATTGGTTTTGTGCCTATGGC
>JBAZHB010000058.1:0-8117 GCA_041652535.1 Candidatus Babeliales bacterium | reverse complement strand
GTCGTTGAAGCGCAGGTTCAACAGGCTGATTTCTTGTTGTGTTTCAGGGTTCATGTTTGTCACTTTGAATTGGTTATTTAACTAAAAATCTTAATTCATTGGTCATAGTCCAAATCGGCGGCAAGCTCGCGATTTTGCCGACTAACTGATATTCCACATTGGTCGTTTTGTGGTTGCCGTATTTCCAGTTGTACGTTACGTTTTTGATGCGGTACTCGGTTGACGCTACTGTTACTACATTGCTTGGATACAGTTGCGTGGTTTCAGGCAGCGGCTTCTTGACGCTTAAAATGGGCTTGGGGTCTTTCATGTTGGCGATTACCCGTGCGCCCTCGGCTTGCGCCTGCTCGAAGCTGGCGATGGTAGTGTCTTGAATGTGTATTGGGTGCATGCCGTAAGCTGCGATTGACGTGGCGTCGGTGACGGGTGGATTGAGGGTTTCGCTGTACCACTCGAAAGGCTTGATTTCGTAGCCGCCGACGAATTGTAAGCCGTCAATGTACATTCCCCAGTGTTCTTCAACTGCGGGGTTGCCCATGCCTAAAAGTTGTGCCCAATTCATTATCACTTTGAAACTGACGACGTGTTCCCAATCAAACGTTGAGCCAGTAAATTGGTACCATTGATTATCCAGTGTTGAAGATGCGATTGACGTGTTTGTGCCTATTGATAGTTCAAATTGGCGTTCATCTCCAAAACTCCATACATGTGCTATGCCCAATGTGTAATCATGTACTGATTTGTAGGCGATTACGTTGTTTGAACTGTCTTTCAAGTAGAAACTTAATAGATAGCCTGTTGTTGGTGTTCCAACTTTGTAGCTTTTAAGGCTGAAAATTAGTGAACTGCATCTTGAAAGTGCATCCACCGTTAATTCGTCGGTTTGGGTGATGTCTAATTCGACTATAAAGTTTAAGTCCGTAGAATTTGTGGTGTTGAATTTTACGCATTTATTGTTAGCTGTAATGCCTGCGTTAGTGAATACCGTGTTGTCTTCATCGGTTACAGTGTTGGTTGCTGACGCCCTATTAGCCGTCCACGCGGCGGGGCTGTATTTGGTTGCGCCATATTCCGTCCACCTGTCGCCGTCGCTTGGGACGCCGACGTCTACTCCGCCCCATATAAAGGCGATGTTGGCTACGTCGTTTAGGCTGCCGTACGAATATTGGGGTTCCTCGATGAATGGCGCTGTTAAGGTGGTTGCGCTGGCTTTGCTGTATGGGTAAAGATTCATGGTTGGCGTAAATGGCAAGTTTGTAAATTTGGGGAAGTAGCCGTCGTAGCCGATGTGTTCACAGATGGTTCTTGTGGCTTCAAACAGCGATTGCTTGTGGAAGTTGCAGCTTCCGTCGATGATGCCGTCGATGCCCGTTGGCGCGTTGGCTGCTGTAACCGTGAATCCTGTGCTGCTAAGTCCTGTGCCGTCGCGAGTGCTGTCTGGAAGCGTAAGGAAGCTTTCTATTACGTCTCGGTAGCTAAACGCGTTAGAGTCGGCAAGCGGGCTGATGGCTGATTGATGCGCGTAGTAATCGTACGTTATATAATCTTGTGCAAGTTTGGCTTCGTAGCCCATTAAGTCAAGGCTGATTTTTGAGCGTTCCGTGATGGTGCCAGGCAACGTGCGTACGTGGCAGTCGTCCACGTACCCGAAGAAGATTGGGTAATAACTGGATGGGTTGTTGCGGATGCGAATTAATCTGTATGGGTTAGCTAAGAAAGTGTTGAAGTCTGACCGTGCGCTTTCAAGGTTCACGACGCCGCCGCTGACTTGGCTGATGCCTTCGTCTTGCACTCGGTAAGCCGTCAAGTAGCTTGTAAGGTCGTGCCACGCGTCGCTGTAGTATTGTACTTCAACGTCCATGCTACGCAGCCTCTTTTATGATTAAGTTAGTTATTTTCATTTTTATGCTCCGTGTGTGATTAGTATATTAAATGAATTGCCCGCGCCCGCCGCGCTTGTTAAAGCTTTGCCAATTATCACGCCGTTACTGTGGTTGCCTGTGTTTCCAGTTATATCATGATAGTGTGAACCGCCATCGTATGTAGTATGTTGATGTGAACCCGCTGTGTCAGCACTACCGCTTATTGAGTGCGCATGGCTGCCACTTGCGGTTGTTCCAGAAACAGCTATAGTTTTAGTTCCTAATCCGTCGCTTGAGTCTACCGTGATTGGCGTAGAAGCAACATATACATCGTGATGATGGGTTAAGTCATTACTTCCAGAGGAATCTACAGTGTGTGTGTGTGCATCGTCAGCTACAGCCGCCAAAGTGCCGCTGCCATGTTGATGATTACCGTCAACTGACGTGTCCTCATGGTTATGGGTTCCTTCGGTTGATGCTTGTATTGAAACAGAGTGCGAATGCGAATTGTAAACTGTCGCTCTGCCCGCCGTGGAATTAGACGCCGCTATTCTGTCGCCTGGATTAACTGCGGCGTCAGCAACTACGGTTGCTATATTGCGAATTTTCACAAGCGCCGTTTGCCCTGCGGCTTTTGTTTGTTGAGCTACGCCGATAACTTTTTCGCCGTTAGTTGAAAATAATGCTTTATAGATGGTATTGTCTAATTGAATTGCTACTACATCGTTTGCGGATACACCGCCTACACCAACGGTGAATGGTATAACATCATCTGAAATGAAATTTGTGTAATCCCATGAATTTGTGATTTTAGTGTGAGTTCCAGAAGTAAGCACTCCACTGGGGCACGTTCTACCGTTAATATTTGAAAACAGGTTATAGTCGCTATTTCCGCCTTCGCTTACGGCGAAGCCTGTAACATCTATGTTTAAGTTATTTACACAAATATTAGTGCAAGTTGCATTTGCTGAATTGTCGTCGTTAATTACTACGCCATCGCCCGTTCCTGAAATCATGCCGTTTGATATTGTGATGCTTTTGACGTATTGGATGTTTTGCGCGTATATTCCTATGCCATCCATGTTGCCTGAAACGAACACTTTGAAGTTTGAGAATGAAAGGTCTTCAACTTTGTAGTCTGTTTCTGACGTTATCTGTACTGGGTGACTGCCCGAATTGATTATTTCGAAGTTGCTAAAGTTTAGTCGGGTGCAACCGCTTATTCTTATACCGCTGTCTTCGAAACCGTCTATTTGAAAATTGCTAAAAGAGCAGAAACCAGTATTTGATAAGTATAAGCCTGAATCTTGACCGCCGTAAACTCCTTTTTCGCCAAAAAGATTAAGGTTTGTAAAGTATATTCGACTGGTTCCTTCCAATAGTATAGCGTTGTATCCTTCGTTGCCACCCCAACCGCCACAATTGTCAATAAAAAAATTATTGCCAAACATGTAGCCACCGCCTTGAATTCTTAAGCCTTCATTACATGAGTCAACGGCTTCAAAATTGTTGAACCAAACTAAGATACAGTTTTGCAGATAAGTGCCTGACCAACCTGAAATTATGTCTTCAAAATAGATGCCACGCATGTTAAGTAAACGTATAGCGTAATATGTTGGATCATGTGAGTGTACCCAAACGTCGAATCCTCGGAAACGCGCCATATGAAACACGGTGGATGAATTACAATAGATTGCGTCTGCTTCGAGGTCTTCATGTATTTTTAGTACTGCGCCATTGCTGACTATTTCTATTAGACGCTCTTGTCCCGCTTCGGGTGTTAAAACACCAGGGATAACTATTTGTTCAGTGACAAGGTATTCTGCTACTTCCATGAAGATGGTGCCGCCGCCGTCATCTGAAATGTCTTGTAGGCACTGGTTCATTATGGCTGCAAAGTTTGTGCCGCTTACACCACCCGCGTCTGCGGAACCGCCATATGTTAATACACCATTACTGTCTAAAGCTTCATAATAATTACCGTTTTTTATAGTTTTATAGTCATAAACATTTGATGGTTTGTCGCTAAGATTCCAACTGTCGCCATTTACCTTTTTTATAACATCGGCATAAATCGTGTCGCATTTTAAGTCCGCCAGCACCGCGTTTAAATCCCATGAGCCGCCACCAATGGTTGAGCCTTTAGTGATTGCCACATAGTCTGAAGCGCCCGTAAGGTTAATTCTTGAAGGATCACTCATATCTTCAAAGCGGTCGCCGATTTGGACGCAGCCGCCACCTGTGACGCCTGCAGCGCTTGCTGAACCGACGAATCCGCCGTAGCTTTCGATGTCTTTGTGGCAGAGTATGCCTTCGCTGATTTCAAGAAATGGGTTGTATACGCCTGGAAACGCGGGGTCTTCAAGCATTAACACGTTTAATTCGATGTAATCGCCGTCAACGGTTGCGGGGTCTTTCACTGTTAATTTTTTGGTTATAGTTAAGTAATCAATGTAGGATGGAAACGATGAGGACGCGCCTGTTTTTGCGGCTGAAACGTAGTTGCCTACGATGTCGTTTGCGGTGTGCTTGTGCCGTTCCACGTGTTTGCGGTGGGTAAGCGACATGTTTAGCCGACTCCCGACGTGACTGCTTTAGTTCGGTTTTGCCGAAGGAAACTGTCGTAAGGCGAAGTAGTGACGACTTCAACGTTTACTTGCTGTTTACCTTGAGTTTGCCCTTGGTTGCCAATCAAGTAGCCAACGGTGCCGCCCGCAGCGGCGGCTACGCCTAAACCTACGGCCAAAGTTCCCCATCCGACGCCTGGCGTTAAAGCTTGCGCGGTGACTGAAGTGGCAACGTACGTTTGAAGTTTAGTTATCATGGCGCTTATGGCGGGTATGGCTTGGTAGAAGCTTACGGCCATGCTCACCATTTGCAGTCCCATGGAAGCCGTCATGATGTTGACGGATGCCTGCGTGCGTTGCAGGTTGATTTGGGCGTTTTCAAGCTGTCGCACCGCGTTGCGGTATTCCAGTGTTCCCCGTCCGCCTTCGCGAATGACTTTGGTTAAACGTTCCTGTGCGCCTTCAACGTTGTTAGATGCGCTTTCCAGTTGCATCATGCTGCTCGTGAGCATGCTTACATAAAACATGCCCATCTGGACGCCGAAAAGCGCGCCGCGCATTGACATTAGTTGGCTGTTAACGTTGCTTATGGACTGCCCCATTTTGGGGAAATTGCCCATTGCGCCTGTTGAAACGCTTGAGTTGAGTCCCTGAAAGTCTTTGGCGGCTTGACGGGCTGATGTGCCAGCCCGATCTACTGAACCACGAAGCATATCTAAGCCTTGTACGCTTTCGTTTATTGCAGGCATCATTGAACCGACTGCGGTGAACCGTGTTTCATAGTTGAAGTTGCCATACGACATGCAAATGTCAAATCCTAACGGTTACTACTACTATCACGGCTTAATTTAAACACCGTTGTTTAATAATTAAAATGTTTACAAAATTTCTTGATTAAACATTTATTGCAATTATCGCCATAAACATAACAAAAACTGCAAAGATTATTGTAGATGCGTTCGCCTTTTGTGTAATTTATTCCGCATTTGGAACATATAGCATCCGTCATATTTTCACCAATGGATGATTACTTTTTAAAATGCTTATTTCCTGTTTAATCCAGCATGGAAAACAGATTAATTCTGGACTAACAAGGATGCCGTATTTGTCGCAGGATAAACAGATTCCCCTCGATGGCTGATATGCCTTGAAGAATCTTTCGGCTTCAGGCGTGAAATTGATGTGGTTGTTAGTTGCGGAAGCAATTATTTTTGTTATTTTCATTTATAAATGATAGTAGTAACAGTGGTATATAAACGTCATTATATAGAGGCTAAAGTTTATTAGATTGTACTAATAGTAGTAACAGTGTGTTTAATAAAAGTGGACTCCAATATTGCGAAAGTAAAAAACAAAAGGAAGAACAAAAATGACAAAATATCTAAAAGCTGGCGGTATCAAAATACAAACTTCACCTTTTTTTGATTGTTCATGCGGTAAAACCTATAGATCATTAGCATGGGCAAAGAAACACGCCGCAAAACACGGGGATACAATCAAAGAAAGATCACCACGCGTTATCAATGTTGGAAAACTCTATTTACTTGCGCCTGAAAACTTAGAATTTAAAATACTTAAGCCATTACAAAATTGAAATAAATTTTAACAAAAATAAAAAGTGGATTATTCGGGCATCCTGTTGAGTGCCGCGTCCATTTCGCACGCACGTAAGTAGGGAAAATACTGTTGCAGTTGCTTCGCCGTTAAATCGCTAAGTTTGGCGACGCCGCTTTGAATCATGTTGATTTGGGTTGCGATGTGGCAGGGTTGTTTGTTGCTGAAGATAAAAAAAGGGCTTCAAACTCGTTTTTGCTGATCGTGTTGACGGGCAATGCTTTCCACGAAAGCGGTTCATAAATTTTGCTTGGCGGTGGAAACTTAGGACTAAGTTCGATGCCGTTTAAGGTTACGCTTTTACAGACAATATGCAGCGTCATAATGTCTTCAGGGATAATGCCGTTCCATTTTAGCTGTTCACACTCAGGTTTATCCTTGTTTTGCAGTGCGTATTCTTCAATCATGAGTGACGTGGCGCTGGATTGGGCTTGCAGGTACTCACGAGCATCTAATTCGTGAACAGTGTACAAACCGTCCCATTGTTTGCCGACGGTTTTAATGATTGAGTCTGGCATACGAAAAGTTTCTATTGCACGCATTTTGGGAGTCTCCTAAGTTATGGCGAGTTCGTCGCCGTCCCACGCTACAGACTCGTAGGTGATGTCAAGTTCGCTTACGGTGTATTCGTTGCTTGTTGCGCGGACGTCGTCAAACGTGTATGTTTTGGCTGCTGGCGTTGGAGACTGGTTGTCGGTGAGCGTGATTATGAGGTCTTTAGCTACGTCGGTTGAGTAGCCGTAGGCTAAAGAGGCTGTCTGCACGAAAGTTATGTTTCCGCTGTATTCGGCTTGCTGCGCGAAAATTTCGGTGGCCGCAACACCGTTGCCCGTCGATATGACTTTGACGTTGTTGTTGACGCCAAAGCTCCATTTAGTCCATTTCGTGATTGGTGTTCCGCCAAGCGTTAGTGTAGTCACGGCGGCTTTAGTCATTGGCGTCTGCGTCGCGTTTGTGATGGTGATTGTTTTGTCTTCGTTGGCGATTGCTATCATCTGGATGCTTGCGATTATTGCGCCTGTCTGATTGCCTTCAACGGATAGCGTATTGCAGTAGCTTGTGAAGCCGCGACTTGTGATGCCATTGGTGACGTAAAGGCTGGCTGCCGTTATGTCGCCTTCCGCTGTGGGGATGCAATAGACATTTATAAAAGTGGCTAAAACCTGCACTTTCATTTTGAAGTCGATTGTGTAGTAGACGCCTGACGAGTCAATGCTTGCCTGTTTACGGCTGCCTGTGCCCGCTTCCTTGGTTACTGACACATGTTTAGTTACTTTAACGTCGAAGGGTATTCCGCCTAAATCGTATGGCGTGGTTGTTTCGTAACGTCCAACTTTCCATGATTTACCTGTTGTAGATGAAATTTTAATCAGCTCCTAATTTTAATTGTCTTTTTAGTTTTCCATTTTTTTCATGTAATGAGTGTAGTTGCTCAAAAATTTCAGCAAGTCTACTATCGTTACCAGTAAAGCCTCTATTATGTGATGAAATAAGTTCTGTGGCTTCATTTAACAAAATAGCTTGATCTTTTTTCTTCACCAAATATGGTATAACTTTTGGTAAAATAAGTCGTACTTTTGGAGAACCAAATACTACTCTATATATTGAACGCCATCTACTACTATATTTATTTGGATAATTATAATTAGCTTTTAAATGAACGAATGTCCCTTCGCCAGCAACATTCGCTATTTCATTTATTAAATTTTTAGATGTTTGTTCAAATGAAATATTAGGTCTATATGATAATTTACGTTTACCATCTTTTCTTGTTAATTTTGCTCTTGAAAGACAAATACATGAATCACAGTCCATAACGCCAGCTAACCAAGTCCACCTACTCTCATCACTTGGAAATTCTATCATACTACACAACCCCTTGAGGCACTGCTATCGTGCGCTGCGCTATTTCAGGCGCTTTAGTTAATGCCACTGTTGCGGCGGTTCGCATAATGTTGCTTGGCTGAGTGGCTCTTGAGTAGCGGCTAAATATTATTACGCCCGACGGGTGAGCAATGTAGCGTAGGAACTTGCGGTTTATCGGTCGCACTTCGCCTCTTCCTTTATCGAGCCA
>JBAZHB010000057.1:0-8269 GCA_041652535.1 Candidatus Babeliales bacterium | reverse complement strand
TGGAACTACTGTTTATAGTATGAACTGGAGTCCTGATGGCAGGTATCTTGCTGTTGGCGGACAAGCTCCAACGAGTGGTAATGAAATACAAATCTATTCTTTTTCAGGCACATCATTAACCCTTGTCGATTCTAAAGATTATGGAACTACTGTTTATAGTATGAACTGGAGTCCTGATGGCAGGTATCTTGCTGTTGGCGGACAAGCTCCAACGAGTGGTAATGAAATACAAATCTATTCTTTTTCAGGATCATCATTAACCCTTGTCGATTCTAAAAATTATGGAAATTATGTTAACAGTATGAACTGGAGTCCTGATGGCAGGTATCTTGCCGTTGGAGGGAATTCATTTAGTACCGGTCATGAAAAAATTGAAGTCTATAAAAGTGATTTTGTTAATACCACAACACCGCAATCTTTAACTAATAGCGTGGTCTTTGGCGATAGCGCTAAGGGAAGTGCGTATGATGCATATCTAAGATTGATGCCGGGAGCAAGTGTGAATCTGACGGGTAAGATGCTCTACGATAACGTGAATTAATTTGTCAATATGTGGTGTGGTGCAGTATATGCGATGAAACATGATATACTTGGGTATGGCAACGAGGTCATTCCCGCGAAAGCGGGAATCCAGAAAAAACTAAAAGAAAGCTCTGGGTCCCTGCCTTCGCGGGGACGACGTAAAAATCAACGCTTAGCAGCTTTCGAGAAATACATACTTAACCATGTGAGATTTGTATGAATATTGCACCACATCGTATCACCGCCGTTATGCTTCGTTACCTTCTTATTGAACGGCGTAACTATTGGCGCTTTATTGAGTCAATGTTTTGGCCAACGATGGACATTTTACTGTGGGGATTAACATCGGTATGGATGCAACAACAGCAGGTCAAACTTCCCAATATTGTTCTGATAATGATGACTTGCCTTGTGTTGTGGTCAATTGTATCACGTGCTCAACTTGAAATTGTTATGCCGTTGCTCGAAGAATTATGGCAGCGAAGCCTTATTACCCTATTTTCTACACCACTGACCTGTACCGAATGGATCATAGGCCTCATGTTGAATGGGCTTATCAAAACAACATTTGTTTTCTGTTTTGGAGCGGGCATAGTCTGGCTTTTATATACACTTAACATCTTTGCCGTTGGTTGGATGATGTTACCTTATGCATTGAGCCTTATGATGTTTGGATGGGCTGTGGGATTTTTGGGCGCGGCTTTTGTCATTTATTATGGGCAAAAAGCACAGAATGTTGCCTGGATGCTTTCATTTGTTTTTGCACCAGTAAGCGGCATTTTTTATCCGATAGCACTTTTGCCGTGGTGGTTGCAAAAAGTAGCCTGGGCATTGCCGCTTTCATATGCATTTGAAGGAATGCGGGCGGTGATTCTTTCAGAAACGCTGGTTACCACGTATGTGCTGAACAGCATTTTTCTGAGTTTTCTGTACCTGATTGCGATGGTTGCATTGTTTATATTTTTATTTGGGCGGAGCCGTCGTTTGGGCTTTGAGCGTCTGTAGGTACATTCTTTTTTGTTTGCTGATTATTGAATATTTCAAGCAAGGATTCAGCGAGCTTGCTAAATTGATGAACATGTATGCGCATTATTTGAACCTGTGAGATTTTGTTACTAATATGAGACGCAAGCTCAGTATTAGAGACGAGTGGCAGATCATCAAGTAGCTCGCTTAATTCAGGCATGATGATGTGTAAGCTTTTTTCTTTACAGTTGCATGTGAGGCGTATATAAACTTCGGCATATTCTTTAGCGCAATCAGCAATCGTCCACCAAAAACAGTCTTCATAATCAGGTATTTGCATATCGGCATAATAGTCCAATAGGACGTATTCTTGGTACAACGCTAAGTAATCTTCTTTCTTGCTACATGCTTGAGCTATTCCCTTAATGCGCTGTATTAAAAACGCGCAGATTTTTTGCTGATTGAAAATTCCAAAACGTTCAATGATTCTATGCGCACTTTTTTGATAAAAATCTGTTGGTATGGCTTGAGCGGCAGAGCATTTGCATTGAGGTAAAATAGTTTGTGCCGCGATAAGAGATGGAGCAAGCGTGGTAAGCAGAAGTACAATAGACGAGATCTTTTTCACTGCAGATTCCTCATGCTAAGGATGTTACACTTTTTATAGGGTCATGAGGCGGTAAGTTTAGCGATGATAGATACCTTGTCAACCTGCATGAGTTGCTTGGTAGATGAAAGTGAATTTTATGCGTGAGTTTTAGTTGCCGTTGCTATGATTAATATGTGAAAATTCTTTTGTGCTTGTACAAGTTTCTCGCGATAAATTCCACGTTGTTTATACAACAGATTATTACTGTTCTGAACTATATAAGCATAATCAACTTTTGCTGTGCCATCGATTAGATCGATAGCTTTGACGATAAGCTTGGCGTAATAAAAAAGTACAAAGGCATCAAACGAATCTTGGTATCCTGGTTCATGAGGATGCGCGATGATGCGAGCTAAATTAAATATTTTACGTGCTATCGCATTTTCTATGCTGCCACTAGTTATCACCAAAAAATCTTTGGCTTTTTCAGAAGCCAGCATGAAAAGCAGTTGTTGAAAATCACTGATCTCGTCAGATAATAAACCCTCTACGGTCGGGATTGCGATGATATTTTCTCTCAAAACATTATATGCGTTTTGAGCCTGAACCATGTCTTGCACGTTTATCAGCTTGTTGTTGCAGTAAGTATTAAAAAGATTAAAAGCATTAATAAGTTGTTGCTCAAGGAGCCGATAAACAACAGGCTTGTTGACATTGGTTTGCCGAAGAAGATCATACAGATCAAGAAGATCGGTTTCAGGTGATGGTTTGATGAGATATTCTTCGATATGTGTATCGAATTTATCAAATGCCATACTCATGGCGGCAAGCGGCGATGGGGATGCAAAATAGCAGCACGAACATAAGGCAATAATAGATTTCTTCATGATATCTCTCCTGTTAAAATTCGCTACAATCTCATTGGAGCTTAGCCTGAGCGGCTGCTTTGTCAATGATGCTGCGCGTGATGGTTACTCAGTGCCAAAATAACGATCACCAAAGTCACCAAGACCAGGAACAATAAATTTTTTAGGATTGAGTTCTTTATCTACGGCAGCAACGATAATGTTAATTCCAGGGAACGATTGTTTGACAACATCAAGCCCTTGTTGCGCGGCAATAACAGCAACGAAAAGTATGTTGCGTTGAGCAACTCCTTGTTTGGTAAGAATTTCTAGCGTTGAACACGAACTTCCACCAGTTGCAATCATGGGGTCAAGCATAATAATCTGTTCTTCGCCATTAAGTTTGGGAATATTGTTGTAGTAAAGTGTGGCGATTGCAGTTTTTTCATCGCGACGAAGTCCTACGCATCCAATACCTGCATCGGGGAAAAGTTCAATAAACGCTGGTAATAATACCAACCCTGAACGCAAAATTGGTACGAGTACTATTGGTTGGTTGAGTGCTATTCCTTCAGCTTTGCCAAATGGTGTTGCGACGGTGACCGTAGTTGGTTTAAGGTGTTCGACGGCTTGTTGTGCCAGGCACTGTGCCAGTTGATGAGCGTAATAACGAAATTGTGCCCGCGTAAGTTCTTTGCGCCGCAGGTGTGTGATAAGTGTTTGCATGAGTGTGTGCATATCTTCCCCTCAATAAAAAGGAGCTGGATTTTCATACTATGAATTACGGTAAAATTATGAGAATCTTTTTGTCAATAATGTTTATGAAGGGGATGGTGATGATTCGTTTTAAAGATCGTGAAGAGGCGGGAAGAAAGTTAGCGCATCTGCTTAAACCGTACAAAAACAGACAAGATACAATCATTCTTGGATTGGCTCGCGGTGGAGTAGTTACTGCGGTGGCACTTGCATCGGAGCTCAAACTCTCTTGTGATGTTGAGGTGGTGCGCAAGATTGGAGCTCCAGATAATGAGGAATTGGCGATTGGAGCAATAACAGAACACGGTATTCAGGTATTTAACGAGGTCCTTATAAAGCAAGTGGGCATTGCTTCATCATATATCGATACCACCATTGTACGTGAGCGTGAAGAATGTGTACGGCGTGAAAAACTTTATCGAGCTCATAAGCCGGCCATAGATATTGTGGGCAAGACAATAATTTTGGTTGATGATGGAATTGCAACAGGATTGACCATGGAAGCTGCCATTAAAGATGTTCGGAAGAGAGGGGCTCATAAGGTTGTCGTTGCTGTTCCTGTTATGCCGGCAGATGTAGTTGCTTCTATGAAAAAACTTTGTGATGAATTGGTTTATCTTATTGCGCCTGAACACTTTTTTGCGATTGGTGCATTTTACACCGATTTTACTCAAGTAAATCACGATAAGGTGATCAAATTACTTACGCAATAACAAAGGGGCCGAAGAACCCGGCCCCTTTGTAGGTACGATAGAATTATTTAGCACTTACATTCTTTATCGGTGCATGCGCATTTTTTACCACCGCAATTGCAGGAGTTATTTTTATTGCACTTGCAATTTGGACATTTGCAGTGACAACGAAGTGGCTTGCATCCTGAACAACAGCTTCCGCAGCCTTTTACGTCCTTTTTAGGATCCATGTACCTCTCCTTGGATTAGTGGTTTGACGGGGCTTTTATGTTCTTTGTAAGATTCCGATCATCGTAGCGTGCGATTGGCTCAACTTTATGCTTGCGGTACTCACGTTCGGGCCAATATGTTCTTTCTTTACCACAGCCGGATAGGAATAACAATCCAATGAAAAGAAGGCTCAAAAGTGTCAAAAGAAAGCGAAACATATCCCACCTCCTTTTATATGGTTTTGATTAGTTGACGTGTGGCGTTGTCGTTGGTTTTTTCTTGCTTTTTAGTGACTGGTTCAAAGAAGCGTTGAATGCTAGAAAAGTTTGAGAGAGCTGCTTTGTTATCATTGCGTCCAACGACGTAGAATGGTGGGAGTACCATTTGCCCCCCATCAGTGCAGATAAAATTTCCCGTAGTGATATAAATGTTGCTTGGATTGGTGATGATAACAATGGCCAAGGGATTAATGGTGAGGTCGGCAGGTATTTTTTCTGTTGTTACTTCCCAATACAGGTTGTTTTTTGTATCCGTTTTGCGCTCAAATCGGTACATAACAGCCGGTTGTCCTGGGACAAACTTGCGATGAGAATAGGTACTTTCTTTGACGTTGACCAATTCAATACGCGGCGTTACAGCAACGTATATTTTGGGTGATGTATGACGTAAGGGGAATGATACAAGTCCATCAGTATCTGACCAATCAAGGTAGCCAGCGTAAATGCAGGCAAAGCCACTGAGTGGCAGATCGGTATAATTTTTGAGCCTTTGTCCGGCGCCAGTAATGACTTCACGTTGTGGATGTGTTAGGTATATAACGATACGACCATCTGCGTTGAGCTGAGTATTGGCAACTAACACCAGAATGATAGTAAGTATGTGTTTTGACCACTTCATGGCTCCCCCCGTGATTTCCCTATAAAACCCCTTATACTAATACTACTTTATCAAAGTGGGCGCCTTAAAAGCTATTAATCTCCCATAGAGAGGACAACAGCATGAAGATACGACAAAAGCCTGCCGAAAAGGTTTGGGCTGAGTTTCAAGAGAGTGTTAAGCCAACCAAAGAACAGCTAACGCAGTTTCAGCGTTATGCAGCATACCTTTTGGAATGCAATGAATTTTTTAATATTACTGCGCATAAGGAACTTTCTGGTGTTGTCCGACAGCATTTTCAAGATTCGTTAGCGCTTGCTGACTTTATTGATCTAACAACGATTACATCAATTGCTGATATAGGAACGGGGGGCGGATTCCCTGGTATTCCCCTAAAAATTATGTTTCCCCACCTTAAAGTTGTCCTTCTTGAGGTAAATAAAAAGAAGCAAGGCTTTTTGGCAGATGTCATTAAGATATTGGGTCTTACGGATGTTGAAATCTGTGATGTTGATTGGCGTACATTTTTGCGTACGACCGGCTATAAGATTGATCTTTTTGTAACACGTGCTGCGCTTGAGGATCTTGAGCTGATTCGTGTTTTTAAACCAGCATGTCCTTATAATGCAGCAACCTTGGCATATTGGGCGTCAAAGGACTGGGAACCGCACCCTAAAGTGCAGCCTTTTATTCGACGTAGCGAGAGCTATAAGCTTGGGCACAAAGAGCGTAAATTAATTTTTATGGGATTGCCCAAATAAAAAAAGGCCCGCTGAAATCAGCGGGCTTACAACTTATAAGATGGGGCAGCTACATGTTCCCGATGAATTTTGAATGCGCTGATTAATTTCCTCGACTGAGGGTTGCAGATCATTTAACCATAGTTTTAAACTTGCGCCATCAAGACATTCAGGTTGCAGTCGGAATTGATATTGCTTAGCGTAGAATGTTGGCAAGGGAAGGCCATGCTTCATATAAATCAAGCACAATTTTTCAAAAATCTCATTTTTATATGGCCCCCAACAAACATTGCCATGGCTTCCTGCGCGAGCCTCTATGAGATAAACATTAGAGAACTGTAGTTTTTTGAGCTCTCGATACAAAAGACGCGAATCATTAACTGAAATGAGTTCGTCTTTTTGTGAATGAATAAACACCACCACCATGTTTCTGTCAACATATTGCCATTGTTGCGTTATTGTCTTAAATGGGGTAATTCCTTGAGGATCATAATTGGGATACATCTTGGTTTCCAAAAAATTGAAAGTAGAACGCATACTTGTCCCTATACTTCCTAAGTAATGCTTAACCAGATGTTCTGCTACGCTTTCAGGATTGGTAAACGGGGAGTCAACAATTACCGCCTTGATTGAATTTAAATGATGAGGAGCTTTGCAAGCGATCCATCCGATGGTATTAAGCATGGTAGCAGCACCCTTTGAAACGCCTAACAAGATGATATTGTTCTGTACGTTCTTTTCTACTTCTTCTTGTATTGCTTGAATATCAGCATCTTGTGCTAAGCATGACTGTTGGGGGCCACTTCGATAATAACCCCATTCTGGACCGTCAATTCCAATTATAGGGCAACCAACAAAACCACTATAATAAACTCCTTGCGTAGCATCTCCGCCCAATCCGTGTGCAAAAAGAGTAATAAATGGTTTCTGGGCTGCTACATAGCTCATCAAAAAAACAAGTACTGGAATTGTGAACAGTAGCTTTCTTAATGTCATGATGTATCCCTTTAGTAAACCCCACCAAATAAGACAATTGATAGTTAAGAATAGCTATCTTTCGGAGATTGCGCAAACGGTGACTGTTAAAAAATACGTTCCTGTTTAGGAGTGACTAAGTGATTAAAAGAAAGATGGGTAAAATTCTAGAAACGAGGACTCGTTAAGAGTGGATTAAGAGTAGAGAGGTCAATAGTTATTAATGACCCAATCGACCTCTCTCTAACTATCTAGATATCGTCATCAACATCATCATCGTCAAGATTGAAATCAAAATCTGAATCATCGCTCAAATCTCTGCAAGCGATTTGATCATTAATCGTAACAATTTCTTCTGTTGCCGGTGGAAGCGTTGCTTTTTCTGCAGCGACGTTTGTAGGTTCGGTAACAACTTTTGCAGTTTCTGGCGTTGGCGCATTTTCTTTATCTGCTGCATTTACAAAACCGACTGAGCATACCCCCAAAACAAGAGCAAGTGTCAGAGCATTTGCAAAATTACGTGACATGCGATCCTCCTTATGGGATAGAGATGTAAATATGTTTTGGATAGATTAACTTTTAACGGTAGTAAAGGTGGAACAAAAAAGTCATTTTGTCAATATTACTCCTGGGCGTCATTTGACGCATCTTTGCTTTTGGATTCTCTGGTTGCTAAGCTACACGGGACAAGGCTATAGGAACCATTGAAGGGTATGAAGCATGAAAACATTTCTTATGCGCATGGGTAGGGTGATTACGTTGGTGGTATGCAATCTTGGCATGGTAATGCACGTTTGTGCGCTTGATTTACCCAATTTCTATCGCGCGAGTTTTTTCCAAACTGAACCGACGGATAAGACAAAAAATTGGACAACCCTTATTTCTGCACGGCTTGCAACGGGCAAGACGAGCCACTCGTATGATGTGCATGAACATAAGCGCCCACTTTTTAGTGAGCGTGGGCCATTCAACTTGGTGCGTCTTGGTATAGGGCTTCAAACTCCGGGCGCGTTAACTCAGACCTATTGGAACCAAGATCAGACGGGTATATTTGATAATCTTACTAACCTTGGTCCTAATGACGGCATGGCCGATTAT